>DAHWGZ010000011.1 GCA_027335965.1 Acidiferrobacter sp. | reverse complement strand
AGGACCTGCACGAGCCGAGTTTCCGGCGCGACATGCGGGATGCCGCCTGGGAGCACGTGCTGCCCGGCAACAAGGAGTTCAGGCGGGGCGATCTGATACCAAAGCCGGAAGGCGGCGATGGCGGGGGCGATGGCGGCCCCGGCGCGTCCGAGGGGCTGGGCGACGATGAAATCGCCATCGTCTTGTCGGCCGATGAGTTCCTGTCGGTTTTGTTCGATGGCCTCGAACTGCCGAACTTGCGTCAGACGCGCACCGAGGACATCCAGGCCGAGCAATGGCGGCGGGCCGGCTTTGTGAAGGAGGGCAGTCCGTCGCGCATGCACATCGGGCGGACGATGCGCACCGCGCGGGCCCGGCGGATGGCGCTGCGCGCGCGCAAGAAGCAGGAGCTCGAGGCGCTCTCACGGCAGGCCGAGACGCTCGAGGAGGAGATCCGCGTCCGCCAGGGCTGCGGCGAGGACACGAGCATAGAGCGCTTCCGGCTGACCGAGATCCATGACGAGATGAAGGTCCTGGAACGCAAGATCAAGGCAATACCCTTCATAGACGAGTCCGATCTGCGCTTTGCGCATATCGACCAGCAGCCGCGGCCGGTCACGAGCGCCGTAATCTTTTGCGTCATGGATGTGTCAGGCAGCATGGGCGACATCGAAAAGGACCTTGCCAAGCGCTTCTTCCTGCTTTTGTATCTTTTCATTCATCGCCAGTATCGCGCCGTCGAGATCGTGTTCATAAAGCATCACGGAGAGGCCAGCGAATGCACCGAGCAGGAGTTTTTTGGCGCCAAGGAAGGGGGCGGCACGCTGGTATCCCCGGCGCTCGCCTTGGTCGAGGACATCATGGTCCAAAGGTTCCCTCCGGAGCACTGGAACGTCTATCTGGCGCAGGCCTCGGATGGTGACAATGCCCAGGACGACAACCGCTTCGTGCAGGAGCGCGCGTTCGGGCTCCTGCCGCAGTTGCGCAACATGTTCTATCTGGAGGTCAACCAGGATCAGGAGAGCGCGCTCCTTAGGCTCTACAAGGCCATGTCTCAGGATTGTCCCGAGCTCATGACCGCTCGCGCGCGCCATACCGAGGACATCTATCCGCTGTTTCGCTCGCTCTTTTCGCCAAGACAGGAGTCCACGCATGGCTGATCGGGAGGCGATGTTGTTCACGGACAACGAATGGACGTTCGAGCGCATAGCCACCGCCACGGAGCGCATAGGCGAGATCGCCGAGAGCGAGCTCGCGCTCGACACCTACCCGAACCAGCTCGAGGTCATCACCGCCGAGCAGATGCTCGATGCCTATGCGTCCACGGGCCTGCCCATGTATTACCCGCACTGGTCCTTTGGCAAGCAGCGGGCGATCGAGACCGGGCAGTATCGGCGCGGCGAGATGGGGCTTGCCTATGAGCTCGTCATCAACAGCAATCCCTGCATCAGCTATCTCATGGAAGAGAACACCATGGTCATGCAGACCCTGGTCATCGCCCACGCGGCCTTCGGCCATAACGCGTTCTTCAAGAACAATACGTTCTTCCAGCAATGGACGGACGCGGAAGGCATTCTGGACTACCTGGAGTTCGGCAAGACCTATATCGCCCATTGCGAGGAGCAGTATGGGATCGACGCGGTGTCGGAGGTGATCGACGCGGCCCACGCCCTGAACCGCAACGGTGTCGACAGGGCGCGCCGTCCGCAAAAGCTCTCGACGCGCGATGAGCGGCGGCGCCGACGTGAACGCGCGGCATTCATCGAGCAGCATCTCTCGGAGATCTGGCGCACGGTCCCGGGGGCGGCGGAGGCGGCGGTGGCCACGCCCGATGAGCGCTTTCCGCAAGACCCGCAGGAGAATCTCATCTATTTCATCGAGAAGAACGCGCCCAACCTCGAGACCTGGAAGCGCGAGATCCTGCGCATCGTGCGCAAGATCGCCCAATACCTCTACCCGCAGGGGCAGACGAAGATCATGAACGAGGGTTTCGCATGCTTCGTCCATTACCACGTCATGCATAGCCTGCACGCCCGGGGGCTGATCGGGGACGGCGCGCTGCTCGAGTTCTACGCAAGCCACACGGCGGTGATCTTTCAGCCGGACTTCGACAGCCGCCGCTATAGCGGCATCAATCCCTACGCCCTGGGATTTGCCATATTTCAGGACATAAAGCGCATATGCGTGAACCCCACGGACGAGGACCGGGAGTGGTTCGCGTTCGCGGGAGACCCCGATTGGCGCAAACACATCCACTTCGCGATGCGCGAATTTCGCGACGAGAGCTTCATCTTGCAATATCTGTCGCCCAAGGTGATGCGCGACCTGCACCTCTTCGCCCTGGAGAACGACCCGCAGGCCGAGGAGTTCCGGGTGACGGCCGTGCACGACGACCAAGGCTACCAGTATCTGCGCAGCGCGCTTGCCCGGCAGATTGCCGATGCCGCGCGCTCGTCCGATATCGAGGTGGTGGCGGTCAACCGCTGGGGGGACCGCCACCTGCATCTGAAAAAGATGGACGGATATCCCCTGGACCAGGCCGAGGCCAAGAAGACGCTCGACCATGTCGCTCGCCTATGGGGCTACGACGTGCATCTCGACGCGGGTGATGTGGTCATGATAGCGCGGGCCAAGGCCGCGGGGGCCTAAGCAGGACCTCAAGTCGCGCGTCGGCAAATGGGTGGGGCGTCGAGGCGCTGCTCCTGTGTCGCCAAAAGCCCCATGAGTTCGCGAAAGTGGCGGTCTTCGGCAAACCACGGGAAGGCACGCGGGAATGCCGGGTCCTCCCAGCGGCGGGCGAGCCAGGCGTTGTAGTGCAAAAGCCGCACGGTGCGCAGGGGTTCTATCAGGCGCAGCTCTCTCGTGTCGAAATCCCGAAACAGCTCGTAACCCTGGAGGAGCGCCGCGAGGGCCTCCTCCTGTTCGGCCTGATCCCCCGGGAGCAGCATCCACAGATCCTGGATCGTGGGACCGTTCAGGCAGTCATCGAAATCGACGAGTGTGAGACCCGAGTCGTTGGTCAAGACGTTGCCGGCATGACAATCGCCGTGCAGCCGCAGGATGGGGGCGTCGACATCGGCGAACGCCTCGGCCACGCGCTCACGCAGCCGCGCGGCGGCGGCAGTGAACGCCGACCGCAGGTCGATGGGCAGAAACGGGCCGTCGGCGAGGGTGCTTATGGCGGGATCCATGAACGACGCCACCTCGAGGGTCGGGCGGGCCCTGAACCGGCCGGCGCCGATGAGGTGCAGGCGGCCGAGATGACGGCCGAGGGCCTGGCGCTCGCCTACGGTCTCGACGCAGCCGGCGCGCCCGGGCCGCCAGGGAAACACCGCGAATCGGTAGGATCCGGCGCGAAACAGCGTGTCGCCGTCGCGCTCAAGGGGCGCCACGGCCGGGATCTCCGCGTCCACGAGCTCCCGGAGGAAATCGTGCTCCTCGGCGATCGCCTCGTCCGTCCAGCGGTTCGGGCGATAGAATTTGACCGCCCACGGGACGTCCTCGGTCTCGATTTTATAGACGCGGTTCTCATAGCTTGCGAGCGCCTGAAAGCCCCCCGTGGGGGCAAGGCCCAGGCTCTCGGCGGCGTTCAGGATGAGTTCCGGGGTGAGGTCGGCGTATGGGGTGGTGGATATCATGTCGCGGTCGCGTGGCATGGCCTAGTATAGCGCGGGAAGGGGGCCTGCCGATGCCGCGCGCCTGCGGTCATGGGGCGTCTTGGCGGGCGGCGCGGCCCGACGGATTTTGGCTAGCGCATGGTGACGAGTTCCTCGGCGCTCGTCGGGTGAATGGCGAGCGTGTCGTCCAGATGCTTTTTGGTGGCCCCCATCTTGATGGCCACCGCGAAGCCCTGCAGCATCTCGTCTGCGGCCTCGCCGATGATGTGCAGTCCCACGACGCGCTCCTCGCGGCCGACCGTCACGAGCTTCATCGCGGTGCGGTGCGGCTCCTTGCTGAAGGCCTGGCTCATGGGCGCAAAGCGCGTGCGATAGACCTTCACCGCGTCCCGGCCATGGCGCTCGCGTGCCTCGGGTTCCGTCAGTCCCACGCTCCCGATCGGGGGGTGGCTGAAGACCACCGTGGGAATGAGGTCGTAGTCGAGGCGCCGGTCCGGCTGGCCGCCGAACAGCCGGTCGGCCAGCCTGCGGCCGGCGGCTATCGCGACCGGCGTCAGCGCCGCGCGCCCGGTCAAGTCGCCGATGGCATAGATGCCGGGCACCGCCGTATTCTGAAAGGGATCGGTCTCGATGATCCCGCCGGGGCCCGGGGCGATGCCGGCCTTGTCGAGGCCCAGGGCATCGGTATTGGGGGTCCGTCCCACCGCCCATAGCACGGTGTCGAGGCCGCGGAGGGCCTCGCCGCCTTCGTAGAGGAGGTTGAGCGCGCCGTCCGTGCCGCTGATGCCAGCCACGCGGCGCTGGGGCAAGAGATCGATGCCGGCGGTGGTCATGGCGTCGGTGAGCCCCTCGCGGAGCATGGGATCGAAGTTGGCCAGGAGATGCGCGCCGCGCATGACGAGCGACACCTCGCTGCCGAGCTCTCTCAGGACCGAGGCAAGCTCCACGGCGATATAGCCCGCACCCACGACCGCAACCGCGCGCGGCCTCGTGGCAAGCGCGAAGAAGCCGTCGGACGTGAGACCCAAGGCGGCCCCGGGCACGTCTGGAACCGCCGGACGGCTGCCGGTCGCCACCACGATGTGGTCGGCCCGGTAGCGGCTGCCGGCGACTTCGACCGTTCGTGGATCAACGAACCGTCCGTGTCCGGCGACCACGGTCACGCCGTTGTCGGAAAGCCCCGCCCCATAGCGGCCGTTCAGCCGCGCGATATAGGCGTCGCGGGCGTGCTTGTGCGCCGCCCAGTCGAAATCGCCAAGCAGCGGGGCAAAGCCGTAATCGCACGCCGTCTGTGCGTGCTGATGCATGTGCGCGGCATTCCAGAAGAGCTTTTTTGGCACGCATCCGACGTTGACGCAGGCGCCGCCGAGCGCCCCCTTTTCCATGAGGACGCAGCGCGCCCCATGGTTTGCCGCGCGGTTGGCGGTGGCGATGCCGCCGCTGCCGCCGCCCAGAATCAGCAGATCATAGTGTTCGGTCATGGCGGGCCCCCTGCCCGGATCCTCCGGGCGGCGCGTGTTCCGTAATGGGCAGTCTAGGGCGTCAGGCGAGGCCCAGGTGCCGCGCGAGGTCGTCGGCGCCGCCGATATGGCGGCCACCGATGAACACCTGTGGCACCGTGGAGCGGCCGGTGGTGGCGCGCAAGGTCCGCGAGCTTACGCCGGTTCCCTGGCCCGTGCGGATCTCCTCGAAGGCGATGCCGCGTTCCTTCAGCATGGCCTTGGCGCGAAAGCAGTGCGGACAGCCCTCGCGCGTGAAGATCGTGACGAACTCGGGTTCTTTCGCCTGGGGGTTGATGTGACGAAGCATGGTGTCGGCGTCCGAGACCTCGAAGGGGTCCCCGGGCCGGTCCGGTTCTATGAACATCTTGGCGATGACGCCGTCTTTGACGAGCATCGAGTAGCGCCACGAGCGCTTGCCGAAACCAAGATCCGACTTATCGACCAGCATGCCCATGCCGGCGCTGAAATCGCCATTGCCATCGGGGATGAAGAGGACATTTTCGGCGTTCTGGTCCTTGGCCCATGCCTCCATGACAAAGGCGTCGTTGACCGACAGGCATGCCACGGTATCGACGCCGTTGGCCCTGAACACCGGGGCGAGTTCGTTATAGCGCGGGACATGGCTCGAAGAGCAGGTCGGGGTGTAGGCCCCCGGGAGCGCAAAGACCACCACGGTCTTTCCCGCGAACAGGTCGTTTGTGTGGACGTCCTTCCAGTCGCCACCGGCGCGGGTCTTGAAGATCACCGCCGGAACCCGTTGTCCCTCACGATTAGGGTGTGACATAAGCCCCCCTTGTTGTCGGCATGTGGATGGTTCGCGCGATTCGCGCATGGCCGCTACCGGCGACGCGCCTTTTGGGCGCCGCCCGGATGTCCTGGGGCCGTGGGTTTCGGCGCCAGCGGGCGTACTCGGCATGCGCCCTTTGGGCCCATCTTAGCAAAGCGCCAAGATTTCGGCACCCGCTACCAAAGCCCGCGTTGATGGCCGCGGGTCGGGTAAGCAAAACCTTAAAAAGGTCTGGGCGGGCGGGTGGCGGGACGGAGGTCGTTGGCGCGCCGGGCCCGCGCTTTCAGGCGGGCCCGGCGTGGCGTCAGCCGCGTTGTTGGGGAATACCGTTCGGTTCGTCGCCCGGGAGCGGGGCCGGGTTGTCGAGCGTGTGCTTGAGGTCGCGTTCCGGGCGCTCGGTCCCCGTGTCTTGGTATTTGTGCTTGGTCTCTTCGGATTCGAAATAGATCTTCAGTGCGTCGGGGCCCTCGCCCTCGACCACATAGGGGTGTCCGTCGGTGTGCGTCAAGGTTTTGCCGGTGACGGGATCGGTTCTTTCGACGCGCATGCGTCCCTCCAGCGTTCGTGAATGAGCCCCCAGCATGCCAAATGGCGCCGCCGGTATCATCGGCCTTAAGGTCGCCGGCCTCGCGGGCTCGCCCGGTCCCGCGCCTCAAGAGGGCCTGTCGCCCTCATCGCCCGCGGCTTCGCGCACGCGTTGGCGGGCATCGGTGGAGAGGTGCTGTTCGGGGTCGGCCGGCACCGTCGAGCCTATGCGACGATGAAGCGCTGCGATATCGCGGGCATAGGCCCGGCAGGGGGGGCAGAGAAACAAATGGAGGCGCGTCGCCACGCGCGCCCAGCCCCTGAGATTTTCGTCGCGCGCGCGCGAGACGTTGCGCGCGACCTGTCGGCAGCCCAGCATCAGGTTCATGAATGTTGCGCGGGCCATGCCGCGATCTCGGCGGTGGGGCCCGACGAAGGGGGGCGGGCGCGCGGGGCAGACCCTGCTGGAGGTCGCGAGGCGCGGACCCGGGTCCTCGCGCGGGTTTTGGGTTGGATCGGCAAGGATGGCATCGAGTTCTCCATAAAACGCTCCAAGGCGGGGGCGCGAGCGGCTTAGGAATCACCGTCGGGGCCGAAACCGGCGTTCGCGAGGCAGCGCCGGAGGGTCAGCCGCGCCCTGTGGAGCAATACATAGGCGTTAGTCGCCGTCACGCCGGTAATCTGACAGATGTCCTCCAAGGACAGCCCTTCGATCTCGCGCAGCACGAATACCTCCGCCTGGTTGCCCGGCAGCGTCCGCAGGCAGGCGCTCAAGTGGCGCCAGAAGGCCTGCGCCTCGCCTTGACGCACCGGGTCGCCCCATGAGGCCTGCTCGCGCCAGCGCCCGTTGTCGCCAAAGAGGATGTCCTCGATATTCGCGTCGACCCCGTCTTGGACCGCCGGTTCCACGCATTGATCGAGGGGTGAACGTCGGCGGACGCGCGCATGGTCGGCCAGTTTGTGCTTCAGGATCGCGAACAGCCAGGTCTTTTCGCTCGCCCGGCCATCGGGCGGGCGGGTGCTGCGCAAGGCCCCGAGCAGGGTCTCCTGGACGGCGTCCTCCGCCGACTCCCGATCGCGCAGTTGCAGGAAGGCATAACAGTACAGGGCGTCGCCATGCGTGCCAAGCCATCGTTCGACCGCGGCGCGCCGCTCGCAGGCTTCCCATTTATCTCCCATCTTGACAGTATAGCGAGCGCCCGGCCGGCCTGAAGCGGCTCGCCGGGCGCTCGTTGCGCGGGCCTTGCGGAAGGGTGGCGGGCGGAAAGGCGACTGACGCCACGGCGGGGCGCGGCCGGGGGGTCCTTCCCCGGCTCGCAAGGCCCGTCCGGGTCCATGGGGGTACGCGCGCCGCGTACCCGGCTGTCCTCGCGGGGCATGGCTTGCGGGGCGTTTTTTTGAGGGTGGGACGTACATGACGAGAGTGGGGTGGCGATCGATCGGCTGGGGTGGGTCGTGGCGCGGACCGGTCGCGCTGGTGGCGGCCTTGATGGCGCCGCTGATGGTCGTCCCCGCGCGCGCGGGGATGGCGTTTGGTCCCTCGAGTCCGCAGGCGATCCTGCGTGCCGCGCGGCACGATGCGCACGCCATTCCCGAGGGCCACGGCGTCCATCAGCTCTATGTCTTCGTGGACCCCAACTGCCCATTCTGTCACCGGCTCTTCGAGCGTTTGCAACCCTTGATCGGGCCGCATGACTTGACGGTGCACTGGATCGTGGCCGGATTCTTGCGCGCCACCAGCGCCGGCAAGGCGGCGGCGATCCTTGGCGCGCGCCGGCCGCTCGCGGCGCTCCTGCGCAATGAGCGCGATTTCAGGCCCGGGAAGGATGACGGCGGGATTCGGCCGGTGGCGGTGCGGGGGCCGGCGGCGCGCGCCCTGGCGGTCAACAATCGATTGCTGACCATGACCGGTCCCGAACTCGTGCCCACGCTCATCTATCGAAACGTCGCGGGCCAGGTGGTCATGCACCAAGGCGTGCCGCTGGCGCCGCACGGGCTGCTCTGGACGATCCACGCCATCCGGTGAATGCGCGCAAGGGCGCGCGCCTTGCCTCTTGACCTTATAGTTTACTGTAAGGTGTAAACTCCTCGGTCGGAGGGCGAATCGATGGTGACGATCGGGGTGTTGGCGAAGCGGGCGGGCATGGGCGCGGGGACGCTGCGCTACTACGAGACCCTGGGCCTCATCGAGCCCGCCGGCCGCAGCCGCGGCGGGTATAGGATGTATCGCGACGAGGATTTGCGCCGGCTGCGCTTCATACGGCGCGCCCAGGAGCTCGGCTTCTCGCTCGACGAGGTCGCGGCGCTCTTGCGGTTGAGCGAGAGCCGCGGAGCCCGCGCCGCCGATGTCCGGAGCCTGACGCGCGAAAAGTTGAACGACATCGATCGGCGCATTCACGACCTCGAGCGCATGAAGCAGGGTTTGGAACGCCTGAGCGGGCGTTGCCAGGGAGACGGCCCGGCCACCGAATGCCCGATCCTCGCGGCCCTGAACGCCCCCGAGGCCGACGAGGTGGCGCTATGAGCCGCGAGATCGAGTTCGCCGTGGCCGGCATGACCTGCGCCTCATGCGTGGCGCGCGTGGAGCGGGCCCTGCAGGCCTTGCCGGGGGTTGAGTCGGCGGTCGTGAATCTCGCGACCGAGCGCGCGACCGTCCTCTACGATCCCTCGGCGGTGACGCCCGCGGCGCTCGCCGAGGCGGTCCATGCCCGCGGCTACGAGCCGGTCATGCAGGATCTCGATATCGGCGTGGGGGGCATGACCTGCGCCTCCTGCGCGGGACGCGTGGAGCGCGCCCTGAAGGCCCTGCCGGGGGCGATCGAAGCGAACGTCAATCTCGCCAGCGAAACGGCCCATGTCCGTTATCTCGTGGGGGCCATGGACGAGGCCGCGGCGCGCGCGGCGATCCGCGCCACCGGTTACGAGCCGCTCGCCGGATCGGCGGCCGGCGGGGACGACCGGCGCCTGGCGCAAGACGAGGCCACGGCGCGCATGCGCCGAGACGTCGAACGCGCGGTATTTTTGACCGTGCCGGTCGTGGCATTGGCGATGGGGCCGGTGTTCGTGCCGGCCTTCGCGCGGTTGCTGACTGCGCTTGGGCCCGCCGCCTTCTGGTCGTGGCTTATGGCGGCGCTGACCGCCGTGATCCTGGCGGGTCCTGGCCGCCGATTCTTCCGCCCCGGCTGGATCGCCTATCGGCACCTCTCGCCGGACATGAACAGCCTGGTCATGACCGGGACCGGGGCGGCGTTCCTCTATAGCCTCCTGGTGCTCGTCTGGCCGCAAGGTTTCCCGGCCACGGCCCGCCATCTCTATTTCGATTCGGCGGCGGTGATCGTCACCGTGATCCTGCTCGGCAAATATCTGGAGGAGATCGCCAAGGGCCGCGCGAGCGCCGCGATCAAGCGGCTCGCGGGCCTGCAGGCCAAGACCGTGCATCGAATACGCGATGGCGTTGAAGAGGAGGTGGCGATCGGCGATCTCGCGGTCGGCGAGTTCGTGCGGGTGCGCGCCGGCGAGCATGTCCCGGTGGATGGCCTGGTGCGCGCCGGGCAGAGCCATGTCGACGAGTCCATGCTGAGCGGCGAGCCGCTGCCGGTGGCCAAGCGCCCCGGGGACCGGGTGACCGGGGGCACGGTCAATCAACGCGGGGCTCTGGAGGTCGTGGCGACGGGTATAGGAGCGCAGACGGTCCTGGCGCAGATCATCCGCCTGGTGGCGCGCGCGCAGGGCTCGAAGTTGCCGATCCAGGGCGTGGCCGATCGCGTGGTGCGCGTGTTTACGCCGATGGTCCTGCTCGCGGCCGCCGTGACGTTCGCGGCCTGGCTGATCTGGGGTGGCGCGAGCGGGCTCACGACCGCGCTGGTGAGCGCGGTGGCGGTGCTGGTGGTGGCGTGTCCCTGCGCCATGGGGCTTGCCACGCCGGCTGCGGTGATGGTCGGGACCGGGCGGGCCGCGGAATTGGGCGTGCTCTACCGCCGCGGCGAGGCGCTCGAGGCCTTGAGTCATGTCGATACCCTGGTTTTTGACAAGACCGGGACCCTGACGTGGGGGCGGCCCACGATCACCGATGTGATGACGAGGGACATGAGCCGCGCGGAATTGCTGGCGCTCGCCGCCGGTGTCGAGGCCGGCAGCGAGCATCCCTTGGCGCAGGCCGTGGCGCGCGCCGCGCGCGAGGAGGGTGTGACGCCGGTTGCGGTCTCGGAGTTCGAGGCGCGGCCGGGGTATGGGGTGACCGCGCGGGCCGATGGCCGGCCGGCATGGATCGGGACCCGGCGCTTGTTGAGCGAGGCGGGCCTTGCGGTCACGGATTGGGAGGAGGCCGCGCGCGGCCTCGAGGCCGCCGGCAAGACCGTGATATTCGTGGCCCACGGGGGCGCACTGCGAGGGCTGATCGCGATCGCCGATACCTTGCGGCCGCAAGCGCGCGCGGTGGTGCAGGCCTTGCGGGGGCGTGGGCTTGCGGTGGTGATGATCTCGGGCGACGCCGCAGCGGCGGTGGCGCGAGTGGCCGGCGTCCTGGGGATTACGCGGTATCACGCGGAGGTCTTGCCGGGCGACAAGGCGCAGGCCGTGCGCGCCCTGCAGGATGAGGGGCGCAAGGTGGCTTTCGTCGGTGACGGCCTGAATGATGCCCCGGCGCTGGCCCAGGCCGACGTCGGGATCGCGATGGCGAGCGGTACCGATGTCGCCATGGAGGCGGCTGACGTGACCGTGAAGGGCGAATTGGGGGCCGTGGTCACGGCCATCGATTCGTCGCGGCGCACGCTCGCCACGATACGCGGCAACCTGTTTTGGGCGTTCTTTTACAATATTTCGCTGATCCCGCTGGCCGCCGGGGTATTCGATCCGGCCTTTGGGGTCCGGCTGAACCCGATGCTGGCCGGCCTTGCGATGGGCTTTTCGAGCGTCTTCGTGCTGACCAATAGCCTGCGTCTGCGGCGCTTCAAGGCGCCCTCATTGCACGATGACCCCGGGCAGAAGACGGCCTGGCTGACCCCCGCCGCGCGGCGGCCGTGAATACGGGCGACATGCGGACGGTGGCGTCCGGTGTCCCATGGATCCATAAACCAAGCAGGAGCACGAAATGAGCATCACGACTTTACGCATCACCGGCATGACATGCGGCCATTGCGCGGCAGCGGTCACCAAGGCCTTGCAGGGCGTGGCTGGCGTCGAGTCCGCGCAGGTGAACCTCGAGCGCGAGGAGGGGGTCATCAAGGGGAGCGCGCCGGTCGAGGGACTGATCAAGGCGGTGGAAGAAGAGGGGTATCACGCCAAGGTGGTGTGACTATGAGTCCGTCCGCGACCAGGGAGGTCGTGCGGGCCGGCGGCAGGCCCCAGGGCTTTGGGGCGACGCGGATCGCCGGTTCGTGGATCTATGATGGCGGACGGAGGAAGGGATGCCCGCGACCCGTCGGGCGTGGGCCCTGGCATGACCACGCATCCAGGGTTCATGCCCGGCGGGATCGGATGAAGGCATCGTGGATCTTTGCAAGGAGGTGTTATGGCCGAGAACGAGGCACTGGATCTTGTCGTTATCCTGGTAACCGGGCCGGAGAATCCCAAGCGACTGCCGTCGGCATTCTTTCTGGCATCGACGGCCGCCGCCGGCGAGCAGAACGTCCTCATGTATTTCACGGGACCCGCCACCGAGCTTCTGAAAAAGGGGGTCGCGGAGAATCTGTTTCCATTGGCCGGCGGCAAGAGCGTGGCGGACTTCATGAAGCTCGCCGAAGACAATGGGGTGCGCATCATAGGTTGCGCGCAGTCGCTTGAACTGAATCACATGACGGCCGCGGATCTCTCGCGGGAGATGCCGCTTTTGACCCCGAGCGCGGCGTTGCCATCGTTGGCCACGGCCAAAATGGTCCTGACGTGGTAGCGGCGGCGTAACCGGCCTGTCCGCTACGGCCAAGCCAAGCGCGCGCCTAGAGGGTATCGCCGGGCGCCGCGTCCGCCAGCAGGAGCGCGAGGAACGAGCGTACCGCCGGTGATTGGTAAGGGGCCTCGGGCGTTGCGACATAGAGCGTCCATTGGAGCGCGGTGTCCTCCTGCAAGGCGAGGGTCCCGACGCGCCAATCGGGGCGCTGGGCGATGATGCTTTGGGCCACAAAGCCTATGCCGGCGCCGGCCATGACCGCGACGATGACGGCGTCCACGCTGCCGACCTCGAGGCCAAACGGCGCGGCAAGCCCGCGCGCGGCGAGCGCGGCGGCAAGGGCCTCGCGCACACCGGGGCCGTCATCACGCCAGATCATGGGGTAGCGGAGAAGGTCGGGCCAGGCGACGGGTCTCGCGCCCAGCAGGGGATGGCCGGGGGCGACCACGCACGCGATCGACTCCTTGTGCCAGGAGTGCAGGGCGTAGTGGGGCGGCAGGTGCCGGTGATCGAGCTCGCCCTCCAAAAACAGCAGGTCCCAGTCCCCGTGCGCGGCCTGGCGCTCGTCGGTAATGCTCCCCTTCAAGTGCACGAGCACGTCGCCGTGCTGGCGCTGGAAGGCGGCCACGCGTCTGGGCAGGAAATAGTGGGCGAGCGTGGGGGTGGCGGCGATCCGCAACGCCGCCCCCTGCAGGCGCCGGCGGCTTACGATCGCCTGGGCGGTGTCATCGAGCGCCGCGCGCACCATGCGCGCCGGCTCCAACAGGGCCTTGCCGGCCGGCGTCAGGCGAATGCCGCGCCCGTCGCGCCGATACAGGGATTCGCCGACCTGGGCGCTGAGCTTTTGGAGGCGCTCGGAGATCGCGGGCTGGCTGCGATGCAGGACATGCCCGGCGGCGGTGAGGCTGCCCTGTTCGGCCACGACGAGAAAGGTCAGGAGCTGGTCGGCGTCTATATCCATCGGCGTTTCCGATACATGATGTCAATATAATCGATTTGAGCGGCGACCACACGATCCTTACAATGCGCGCACTTTGGGGGAGCGGGTGACGCGGTGAGTGATGAGGGTGGGCCGACGGTCATGACGGGTGAAGGGCCGCCGCCCTTGGATCCGCTCCGCTTCCTGGTCTTGAACCTCACCTTGGGCATCGGTCATTTCCTGGTGCTCTTCAACACCGGCGCCTACCTGCCGATGATACCCTACGCCGCCGGCGCGCTCGGACGCGCGGTGACCTTTGGAGACTGGACGCAGGCGAATTTCTTTGTCGCCATGGCCCTTGCGTTTCCCGTGGCGCCGCGACTCGCGGGGCGTTTCGGGGAGGCCCGCACCCTGGTTGGGGCCTTTCTCGTGTTTGCGCTGTCGTCCGCGGCGTGTGCCGGCACCGGCCACTTCTGGGTGTTTCTGCTGGCCCGCGGGGTCCAAGGATTTTCCGGGGGCGTGACCGTGCCCTTGTCGTTTCGCGCCATGCTCCGCCATTATCGACCCGATCAGCGGCATCTCGGCCTCGTTCTCTGGGGTATCGCCGCGCTCATGCCGTTTACGCTCGGACCGACCCTGGGCGGCCTCTTGATGCACGAGGCCGGGTTTCGCGCGCTCTTCGTCCTCAATGTCCCGGTGGCGCTGGCGGTGGCATGGTCGTGCGCCGTCGTGCTGTGTCAGCGCGAGAGCGCGTCGACGGCGCAGCCGATGGATTGGGGTGGCCTTATTCTGCTCGCGCTCACCTTGGCCGGCGGGCTCTGGGCGCTGGATCTCGCCGAGGTCGGCGATTTTTGGCGGTCGTCCGCGGCCGTGGCGCTGGCATCGGTGAGCGCCGTCGCCGGGGTTGCACTCGTGATCTGGGAGCGGCGGTCCCGGGCGCCTCTGGTCGATGTCCGGCTGTTTTGGCGCTGGAACTTCTCGATCGGGGCGCTCGGTCTTTTCGCGACCGCCCTGCTGTTTCAGGGGCTCATGGCCATCTACGTCGTCCAGTGCGAGATGACGCTTGGCTATAGCCCGTTGCGGGTGGGTTTGTTGATCCTTCCCATGGCCATTTTCTCCAAGTTCACCTCGGTCCTGACCCATCGCTGGATGACGCGCATCGATCCCCGGGTGATCGGGTTTGTCGCGCTGCTCGGCATCGCCGCGAGTTGCGGTCTGGTGGCATCGTACAACCGCGATGCCTCGTTCGAGGCGCTGCTGTGGCCACAGGTCGTGGCCGGGATCTTTCTCGGCGCCCTGTTCCCGCCGTTTGCCGCGATCGGCCTGTCGGGTCTCGCGGGGGCCGCCGAATGGCAGGCGAGCGCCGTGCTCAATCTGGTGCGCGTCTCCGGACAGGCCTTTGGCGTGCCGCTGTTCGCGATCCTCTGGGAGGTGCGTGACCTCGTGCACCGGCACTTTCTGGCAAAGGCCAATGCCGGCGCGCGCCGCCATGTGGGGATCGTTCTCCGGTCGCTGGCAAGCCACGGTCTTGGGCCGCGGGCGGCCCATGTCGTGATCGCGCATGCCCTCGACAGGGCCGCGGGCGAGCTCGCCTTGGGCGAGGTCTTTTACATCGCGATGGGGGGCTTCGGGGCGCTCGCCGGGCTGTGTCTCCTGGCGCGCCCGGTGTTGTTCGCCGAACGCGATGCGCCGGTACGGCTCGCCGCCCAGGAACTCGTCGAGCCGTGAGCGCCGCGCGCCGGCTCATCCCGATCATGCTCGCGCTCGCCGCGTGCGCGCCGCTGCCGCACCGGCCGAGGCCCGGCACGACGCCGTGGCGGCCGCGTGGCTTCGTGGCCGTGGGACACGCGGGGCGCGTGGGACCTGCCACCGCGCCCCGATGGTGGCGGACCATCGGAAGCCGTCCGCTCGATGCCCTGGTGATGGCCGCGCTGCGCGCCAACCCGTCGCTGGCCGTGGCCGACGCACGCGTGCGCGCAGCGATCGCCGCGTTGCGCCTGCGGCGTGGCGGCGGGCGCCTGCAGGTCTCGGCGGCCGGACGTTTGACGGCGGAACACTTTTCCGAGCAGGGCCTCCATGGCCCGGCCAACGGCCAAAGCGTCTTGTATGGGGAGGTCGATCCCCTCGTCGCGCGGATCCACGTCACGCAGTTTGGACGCATCGATGACGAGGTGCGCGCGGCCTTTGGCAAGGTCCAGGCGGCCACCGCCGATCGCGCCATGGCGCGGCTCGTCGTGACCACGCGGATTGTGCGCGCCTATTTCGCCGCCGAGGCGGCGCGCGCGGAGCGCGCCTATTGGCGGGCCATGCGCGGCGATGCCCGGCGCCTGCTCATGCTCGCGCGCATTCGCCGGCGCGATGGCCTAAGCGGCGCGCATGCCGTGGATGGGGACGAGGAACGGCTCAATGACGCCTCGCAAGGCTATCGCGAGGCCGCGACAAGGCTCGCGCGCCTGCGCAATGGCCTGGGGGCCTTGGCGGGTCGCGGGCCCGCGTTTGGGCGTGGCGTGGTGCTCGCGGCCTTGCCGGCGCAAAGCCGATTGCCGTTGCCGTCGCGCATCCCGCTGGCGCTGGTCGCGCGCAGGCCGGATATCGTGGCCGCGCGCAGGCTCGTGGCGGTGGCCGCGGCGCGCGTCGGCGCGGCCCGCGCGGCCTTCTACCCGGATGTCAATCTGGTGTTTTTCGCCGGATGGAACAGCATTTCGTTGCGCGATCTCTTCGATCCCATGAACCTGGCGCGCGCCGTCGGCCCGACCGTCACGCTGCCGATCTTCGAGGGCGGGACCTTGCGCGCGAGGCTTGCCGGACAGGACGCGGCGTTCGCGGCGGCGCGCGCCCAATATCGGGAGGCGCTCGTGACGGCGGTGCGCGAGGTCGCAGACGGTGTCGCCCGCCTGCGGCGGGAGCGTCATGACCTCGCGAGCGAGACGCAAGCCGGGCGCGCCGCGCACCGGCAAGTGACGCTAGCGCGCCAGGCGTTTCGAGCGGGGCTCGCGAGTCGCGCGCCATGGCTCCAGGCGGATGAGGCTTGGTGGCGGGAGCGGGCCCGGCAGGCGGCATTGCGCGCGGCGCGGGCGGCGACCTGGGCGCGGATAGAGGAGGCGATCGATGGGCAGGCCGGCTGAAGGCAAAGCGCGCGCCCCGGGGAGGCGCGGCACGCGCGCGCGTTGGGCCATGGCCCTGATAGGGTTGGCCGTGGTCGGCCTATTTTTGTACTGGGCGCTGTATGCGCGGTTTTACGCCGGCACCGACGATGCCTATGTGACAGGCGAGCTCGTGCCCGTGGAGGCGCAGGTGACGGGGACCGCGGCCGAGATCTTCGTGCGCCGCACCCAGTTTGTGCGCAAGGGCGAGCGCCTGGCGGTGCTGCAGGCCGACAGGAGCCGTCTCGCCCTCGATCGCGCGCGGGCCGCGTTGGGGCGCGAGGCCCGTCATGTGCGGGCCCTGTTTGCGCGCGCCCGGGCCTTGCGGTGGCATTTGCGCGCCCTACGGTGGGATCGCGCGCGGCTTGCGCGCGACCTTGCGCGTTATCGGCAATCCGTGGGCGAAGGCGCGGTGTCGGTCATGCGCGTCGAGGACACGCAACTGCGCCTGCGCGCCTTGGACGCCGAGATCGGCGAGACGCGCGCGCAACGGGAGGGCGCCCGCGCGCTGGTGCGCGCCACGACCGTGGCCGGCAACCCGCTCGTGCGAGCCGCGGTCGCGCGCCTCGAGGCCGCCGATCTGGCCTGGCAAAGGCGCGTCATTCGTGCCCCGGTATCGGGTTTTATCGGGCAGCGCGCCGTGTATCCCGGTACCCAGATCCATGGGGGGCAGAGGCTTTTCACCATCGTGCCGCTCAACAACCTGTGGGTGGTGGCCAACATCAAGGAGACGCAGATGCGTGATGTGCGCCCCGGTGACCGCGTGCGGCTTACGAGCGCCTACTATGGCTCGGACGTGGTGTATCACGGCGTGGTGCTGGGGCTCGCGCCGGGGGCGGGCAGCGCGTTTAGCATCCTGCCGCCCGACAACGCCACGGGCAATTACATCCACATCGTGGAGCGCGTCCCGGTGCGCATCGGCCTAAAGTCCGCGCAATTGGCGGCGCATCCCTTGCGGCCGGGGCTTTCCATGACGGTGCGCGTGCGCGTCCGGCGGCGCGGGCGATCCTCGTTGATGCCCTTGACGACCCGCGCCGGCCGCCATGGGCGGACGCGCATCTATCGTCGGGAACTGCGCCGCGCCCGCGTGCTGGCATCGCGTATCCTGGCCCGGTCGGGCGAGGGTGAGGCCGCCGCGAAGGCGCCCGGGGGCGCCAAGCCCATGGGCGCGGCGCGGGCGGCGTCCGCGGTCGCGCCCCTTCCCGCGGGCGGGCCGTGACGCGCGCCTGTTCATGGCGTCCGCCAAATCCGCTAGAATCGATCATCAGTCGCAGCTTGGGCAACCGACCTTGGTCGTGCCAGTGCCCTGGCGGCCCTTGGGTGGCCGGGCGCGAACATCGGGCGCGTCATTTCTGGCGCTGGCGGAGAAGGAGGGGTTCGCGTGCGGGTATTGAGCAAGCTCGAAAGGCGCTTCGGGCGTTATGCCATCGCCAATTTGATGGCCTATATCGTGGGGGCCCAGGGTCTCGTGTTTTTGTTGGCGCGCACGCCCCAAGGCGCGCACATCATAGACAATCTGCGTTTCAGCGCGGCGCTCATCGCCCACGGCGAGGTCTGGCGGCTCGTGAGCTTCGTCGTCATCCCGCCCTCGTTCTCGATATGGGTGTTTTTCATCCTCTATTTTTATTACCTGCTTGGTACGAGGCTCGAGGAGGAGTGGGGCAATTTTCGCTTCAATGTCTACTATTTCAGCGGCATCGCGCTTAGTATCCTCGGCGCCTTCCTGGCCGGGGCGAGCGCCACGGCCACCTATCTCAACCTGTCGATATTTCTCGCGTTCGCGACCATAGATCCCGAGTTCAGCATACTGCTGTTTTTCGTGATACCCGTGAAGGTGAAGTGGCTCGCGTGGCTCGCATGGCTTGCCGTGGCGTTCACGATCTTGTTCGAGCCGCTGCCCGCCAAGATCATGGTGGGCGTGTCGCTATTGAATTATTTCGCGTTCTTTGGCGGCAACATCAAGCGTCGGGTACGGACGGGCATCGCTTTCGGTCCGCAGCGCGGCCGCTTCCGGGCGAACGTCCGTGCCGCCGGGGCGGCGGGTCCGATGCATCGCTGCACCACATGCGGCGCGACCGAGCAAGACGAGCCGCGCCGCGAGTTCCGTTTCTGCTCGAAATGCACCGGGTACCACGAGTACTGCCTGACCCATCTGGACACGCATGACCACATTCGTTGACCCAAAGCGCGATCCGTGTCCCGGTTCGCGCGGTGACGATTCTTTCGGGCCGAGACCGTAACCCGTCCCCGTATTGTGTCTCGGATTAGCGATAACGCCGTCCGTCGGGCTCTCGGTATGCGCAAATGGAACGTCCCAGTTGCCCTAGGGCATGATGGTGTGGCCGCGGCACCGGAAGTCTTGGCTCAACAGTTAAGGGCCGCCGGACAATTGAACTCAAGGCGGATCGTCACCTTAGACTGAATGGCACTTACTTAAGCCCGTAGCACTACAAATGCCCATATCTGCGTACTTGTTCACGGGCCTCGGCGCGAGGTATTTTCAGCCAAGGATAAGGCTTGGGCCTTCGTTTTCGCGCCCGTGGTTCGATTCGTCCGGGCCGATGGCCGACGGTGAGTTGTGCGATGAGCCGGAACAGGGTATCCGGATCAGTACTCAGATTGACACGCTGCGCGGTCCATTCGGCCCACAGCTGCACGGTGTGCTTGAAACTCAGTTGCCGCGGATGAACATCCGCATCAAGGGCCGCTTGCGCCATCAGCAGACGGATCAGGTTATAGGCGAGCAGATGAACCCACAGCTCCTTCTCGACCATCCGCGGCGTGAGGCAGCGCAGGACGTCGACGCCGAGCGTGGTTTTGATGTTGCGAAGGTCCAGCTCCACGTTCCAGCGCCGCGCGTACAACCGGTCGAGGGCGCTTTTTCTGACCTGGCGCGGATTGAGCAGCGTGGTGACCAGGACTTGGCCGTCGACGAGCACTTCGCGTACCGCCAGTTCGTCAGGAAATGCCGCATACTGTTGCGCCGTCATCCAGTCAGGTCGGGTCTTCGGCTTCGCCCAGCGCACGAGGTGATCGCGTGCCCCAAGCGAGGTACCGCGTCGAAAGTCTGTATGACGCGCGCCGTTCTGTTCAAACAGCACGTCCACGCCCGTCGAGATCAGGGTTGCGACCAAGAAGTAGT
Source organism: Acidiferrobacter sp. (assembly GCA_027335965.1). The sequence continues at coordinate 3,770 of DAHWGZ010000011.1, read as the reverse complement.
TGCAATAGAGCGCATCGGCCAGCATCACATCGCCTGGGGAAAAGGCCGCACCGAGGCTACGCCACAGCCCCAACTCGCTATTGCCTTTGCCCGCATGCGGGCCGATCGCCGCATCGATCACAGCGCCGGTCGCCAGACAAATCACGCCCACGACACGCGCCAATGGAAAACCGACCCCCTCGGCCTGGCAGCTCGGCTGCGGATAGCAATCCTGGTTCTCGGGCGTATCGGGCATCGAGATCCCGGTGCCGTCGACCAGTTTGACGTGGCGTCCGCGCCAGCGCCAATCCGGCTTCGCCCGCGCGCTCAAGAGCTGGCCGACGGCGTGCGTCAGACCGGCCACCATGGGCGCCGGCAAGCGTTGCCGTGCTTTGCAGTAGGCGCCTGTGCGCACGCTCTGGACGCTCAAGCCCTCCGTGCGGCGTTGCGCCGCCCAGCCGTTCACGGCCTTCTGGCAGGAACCGTCGGCGTCCAATGCTTGCCGCATGAACATCGACAGCGCCACCGTCGGCGGGTACAGCCGCTCGCGATGTTCCGGCAGGTACGACTCGGTCACTTCGAGCAATTCCGGGCCCGTCAGGAGATTGAAAAAGCCGACCGCATCGACCCGCCGCGCGCGTCGGCTAATCTGCTGTCGATGTTGCTTGGCATGAAATTTGGCATTACGCTCTCTCAAGGTTGGCCTCGGGGTTGGTCGGGTGGATGTGTGGTAACAAACATCTTACCAATCCCGGCCAACCTACCCCATGCTTTTCAATCGCTTAGCCTCGCATTCTCATGTCTCTGCGGCTTAAGTAAGTGCCATTCACCTTAGACTGGCCATGACGACCGGCAATATCACCGCGTGGAAGGCCTTGGTCTTCGCGCCGATCGCGACGCGCGCCTCGGCTCAAGGGCTTGCGATATAAAAGAAGGGCGGGAAAACCCGTGACGTGCGTAAACGAGGCGATACATGTCAGGGCTTGCTTTTGCGGATGATCTCGATGGCATTGCCATGGCGGCTGTAGTCGGCAGCCCAGTCAATAAGGGTCAGGACACGGTTGCGTGTACCCATGATGCTATAGAGATGCAGACCGATCCATAAAAACCAGGCACCGGGGCCTCGCCAGCGTATGTGCCAGCGGTCGATTTGGCAGACAGCATCGTAGCGACCCAGCACCACCATGCTGCCGGGATCTCGGTAGACAAAGGCAGGCGGCGGAGGATGCTTTAGGAGCGCGGCGCGAATGACAGTCGCCACGTACCGGCCGCTTTCGATGGCAAACGGTGCCACCTGCGGCCACTGGGACTGATGGCGGGGGGCGAGACCGTCACCGACCACAAATACTTCAGGGTGATCAGGCATCCGCAGCAGGGGGTCTGTGACGACGCGGCCGCTGTGGGAATCCGCCCCTGGCAGGGCGGCTGTCAGGGGGTGGGCGCGTACGCCGGCGGTCCAGACCAGAGTGCGCGCCGGCAGGGGCGCGGCCGATAGACTTTGCGCCGTCAGGCCGTCATAGGCGATAACATGCGTATCGAACAGGATGTCGCCGTGCAGTGCCCGGATCTTGGCGGCCGCTGCGGCCTGCAGCGACGGCGCAAAACCCGGTAACAGCGCCGATCCCCCCTGGATCAGCACAACGCGGGGTGGGGTGTTCCGGAGCTCCGGATAACGGCGGCGCATCAGGATCTGTATAAGCTCCAGTAGGGCCGTGGTGAATTCCACGCCGGTGGCACCTCCGCCTGTGACCACAAACGTAAGCCAGGCCGAACGCTCAGAGGCAACTGTGCAGCTCATGGCCCGTTCAAAGGCATAAAGAATGCGCGAACGTGCCTGTTCGGCGACTTCCACCCCCTTCAGATCGAAGGCATGTAGGGCCAGGTCGGCGTGGCCGAAAAAATTCGTGACACTGCCCAAGGCCACTATCAAGTAGTCGTAGGACAGGGTGGCGTTCTCGGCGAGCCGAACAGTGTGAGTGGCGAGGTCGATGGCAAGGACGCGGCCCAGCCGAAAGTGCGCGCCGGTCGACGCCAGCAATGGCCGCAGCGGCGTGGCGATTGCCTCGGTCGGCAGTTCGCCGGTGGCGACCTGGTAGAGGAGTGGCTGAAACAGGTGGTAATTGTTGTGATCAACGAGGGTTACGTTGCAGGGGGCGCCTTGTAGCGCGCGTGCCGCCGCCAGTCCGGCAAACCCCCCTCCGAGAATCAGCACTTGTTTAGTCATGAGGGGTCTCTGGCGCCGGCGTCCGGCTGTTATACCAGGCAAGCACCATCAGCGGGATCGCCCACAGGGCTGACAGATGATAGATCGTCGCCAGCGACAGCCAGTGTTGCAATGGACCCAAACCAAAGGAACCGATCCCTTCGCCGATCATCACGCTGCCAACCAGGAGGCCCGCCATCTGCGTGCCTTCCTGGGGGTGGGATGCGATGCCATAGCTCATGGAGTAAGGATAATAAATGCCGCAGGCTGCGCCGGCGACGGCAAAGCCCAGTAAAAACTCAATGCCCGACCGCAGTTCCGGGATCACCAGGAAGCAGGCGGCTATACCAAGCGGTACAACTTGGTAGAGGAGGCGTCGACGGATGAGGTGATCGATCGCGCCGAACGCAAAGCGCGCAACCGTCATGCCGCCCCAGAAAAGCGACAAAGCCAACGCGCCGGTGGCCGCCGGCAGGTGGTGGTCGACACTCACGAGGACATTGGCCCAGCTGCCAAAACTGCCTTCGCAAATTGCGTAGAGCAGGACGGCCGTGGCAAACGGCAGCATCGACGGACGCCACGCATGCAGCCCGCCCAATTCGGGTGTGTGCTCTTCCGGTTCGGATAATAGGGGAAGCATGAGCCAGGCAAGGCACAGGAGGGCTGGCCATAACACCCATGCCAGGACATGTCCGAAACCCGTGAGCAGGAGCGGGGAGATGGCGGTGGCGCCGCCGATAACGGCGTTCAGGATCGTCACTGCGCCGGTGGCGGAGTCCTGGAAGAGCCGGGAGGCGGCGCGATTGATCATGGCATTGGTGAGACCGAAACCGATTCCCAGCATCAGGGTTTCGGTCAGTAGCAGAATGACCACCAGGGTGCCGTGCGCGAAGAAAGCCGCGACGAGCAATGCCATGGCCGCGGCGTTGGCCATCGCGCCCAGGCGAAACAGGCCGGTGGTCCCAAAACGCAGCAACAGCACCCCTGCCGCAAGGGCTGCCACGATCGCGCCCAGGATCTCGGGGAAATACAATAGACCGTAGGCGCTATTACTCAGATCGTAGGGTGCACGGTGCAGGATGTTGCCGAGCGCCGGAATAAGCACAAACGCCGATCCCTGCAGGAAGCCTGCGCTGTAAATGGCAACGGCGCCGCGCCTCACCGCGCCCACCTGTTCCCGGCTGTGCGTATCGGGTCTGCCACGCGCGGAGCATTGGCTATGATGGTCAAGGGGAGATGGACGGCGCTTATGTCCTTGAGATACCGGCACGCCCGACAATCTGTCTCGGAACGGCGCTGGATGGCGGCCCTGTAAAACCCGGTGTTATTGCGCGCGTGATAGCCCGTTACCGCTGTGAAGGGCTGTCCGTGCCGGTCACGCCCGGTTTCATCGGCGCGATGGGGATGCTTTCCGAATATCGCCGTCGGTTGTCCATCGACCCATTCGCGCGCCCGACAGTCCCCTCGCTCAAGGATCAAGATGAATAGCTCGAAACAAGCGGGCACCCGCGCGAGAGTGCCGCCGCCGGTGCCCGAACCGATGACCCGAGTGTCGGTACCTATGGCTACCCGCCATGCCGGAATTCAG
>DAHWGZ010000119.1 GCA_027335965.1 Acidiferrobacter sp. | reverse complement strand
CCTTGGCTGAAAATGCCCCGCGCCGAGGCCCGTGAACAAGTACGCAGATATGGGCATTTGTAGTGCTACGGGCTTATGTAAGTGCCATTCCGTTTAACGCGGTATTATGGCGAGGGCGGCGAACGCAAGTGCGCGCGATTTCTGCAAAATTGTTTGGCGTGGCGCGTGGCAACTAGTCCGGCACACTGTGTCCATCAACGCCTCGGCGATTCCGCCGAAGCAACCGAGACAGAGACTACGATAGGAGAAAACTCATGGGATTCGTCGACACCTTGCAAGACGTAGCAAAGGGGGCGGCTGCGGGGGTGGCGGTCGTGGTGGCGCTTCCGGTATTCGGGCCGATCGGGGCAGCAACGGCTCTCGGCACTGCGGTTGGTGCGGGCATCGGGGCGGCCGCGGCGCTGGCGGATCATTTACTTAATGACGATCAGTAGTCGAAAGATGGCAACCGCTCGATAAACCCCAGTCTCCCCGGGGCGATCTCGGGTGCGGTCGTCTTTCTTCCGGGCCCCAGCGACGCGGACAAGACGGATGGGGCGACGAGATGCAGGGGCGGTGAGCGGCCGCATCAATGCAAGGTCGGGTCGGAGCTAAGATTGATCGGCAGCACCCGCCATGCGGCAGGCGCGCGACCTCGAGGTCCTCCAGGGTACGAGCCTTGGGGACATCGGGGAAAATCCGGTGCAGGTGATGATGGGGAGAGATGGCCTCATGCCGCGAGGGGCTGGCATTCGGCGAAGCCCGCGCGGCTTGGCAGACGAGATACCGGGTGGTGTTTCCCTGAAGGGCTCGAGGGGCGCGGGCTTATGTGCCGGTTGCGCGTCGCCCCCACGACCAATGGCTGCGGTACCGCCTAGGGGAGCGGCAGAAAGAGCGGCTCTGCGGGGCGTCCGTTGTCGTTTTTCGCCTTTTGGAGATCGAGCCCGCGGCGGCAGTATTCGCGGGCGCGGGGCTCATCGCCCAGGCGCTCCATGACGAGCGCGAGTTCGGCGTAAAGGTCGTAGGGCGGATTCTGGCGGACACAGCGCTCCGCGTATTCGCGGGCCTTGCCGGGTAGATTGGCGGCGAGCGCGAGCTTCGCGAGCGCGAGCAGCAGGACCGCGCTCTGCGGCGCGACCTTGAGCCAGGTCTCGGCCTGCGACAGGAAACGCAGGGCGTTGTCTCCCGCGAGCTCCCCATAGGCGGCAAACAGCTCGTCCGTCGGTTCGTGGCGCAGCGCGGGCGCAAGAAGCCGCTCGGCCTCGTCCATCGCCCCCTCGCGGATCAGGTTCCGGGCATAGATGGCGATGAGGGTCGGGTGCTGGCGGTAGGCCCGCGGTATGGCGCGCCACACGGTCTCGGTGTCGGTTTGGGCATGGTGGCTCGCGAGCAGCAGGAGGTGGCGGTGGGCGTCGCGCTCCAGGTCGTCGATCACCGCCGGCTCCATGACCTTGTAGCGGCGCAGTTCGGGGGTGAGCTGGGTGATCGCCGTCCAGTCGCGCAGCCCGCGGGCCCGCTGGGCGAGCAGGCGCAACACCGTGCGGTTGCCGGGGTGGGAGATGCGCAGGGCATTCAGGGTGGCGAGACTGCGCTCATATTCGCGTCCGGCCTCGTGCAGGTAGGCCTGAAGGAGGCCGGCGGCAAGCGCGAGACCCGGGATGCGTTGCGCCTGGGTCAGGTATTCGTCGCGTTTTTCATGATGCCCCTGGCCCTGCGCCGCGCAGGCCGCCGCCAGATAGTGGATCCCCGGCACGTCGTCGGTCTTGATGTCGCCGACCAGATCCTTCTCGGCGCCGACATGGTCGCCCTCCAGGAATTTGATCAGGCCGGAATGGAGCGCCTTTTGCTGGTGACGCAGGCGCCGATCCAGGCGCCAGCGGCCCACGTCCTTGGGGAGGCGCAAGAGCCGCATGGTCACATGCAGCAGGGCGTAGAGCAGGATGACCGCGGCGATCAAAAGCAACGCGAAGAGCGTGAGCGGCATCTCGACGCTCCAGGGGCTGCGTTCGATCAAGACGTAGCCCGGATTGTGCATGGCAGCCAGGGTCACCAGGATCGTGACCAGGAGCAGGGCGACGATGGCCGACAGGATTTTCATGAGGCCGCGCGCGACAGCTTGCGCAGGAGGTGCAAGGACTGGGAGATGTCCGGCCACTTCAAGGCGCTGGTGCGTTTCTGGAGCGCATCGAGTTTCGTCAAGACCGCCTGCGAGGCGCGCGCCTTCACGTCGAAGTAACGGTTGATCCAGCGGCCGGCGGCGGCGAGATCCGCGCTCACCAGCGCCGGGCGGTGCTCGAGCAGCGCAAGCTGCGCCCCGTAGAGCCGCAGCTCCAGGTTCTCGCGCACGAAGTAGGCGCGCTTGGGCGCCAGCAGGGCGCGCTCGTGAACGGGCTCCCTGTGGATCCTGATGAGGTTCCTGAAGTCGCGCCAGATGCCATAGGCGGCGCGCCGCCAGAACGGCTGGGGCCTGGCCTTGGCGGTCGCCGCGGGCGTGGCTCGCAGGACGCGCGGCACGGCAAGCGGCAGGGTCCGAGCGCTGTGGGCGAGGGCCACGAGCTCAAGGGCCATGGTGGACGTGTGTTGGCGGCGCAGGGCCCGCAACCGCAGGATTTCCTGCAGGATCGCCCGGCGCACCGGGATGAGCCGCGGGTCCGCCTGGCGGCGCAGTTCGCGCTGCGCCTGATGGAGGGCGAGCTCTGCGAGTGGGATGTCATGCTGAAAGCGCAGCTGGTCGTTGGCGATCAGTAATAGGTCGGCGGCCGCGCGCACGCGCCAATGGCGTCCCGGACGATGGGTGGTGGCCAAGGACGCCTCGCGCCGCGCGAGCCCGTTCACGGCCTTGTGGTCTGCGGCCTGCGCGCTATCGAGGTCGGCGATTTTATGGTCGAGCTGGACGAGGGCCGCGCTCTGCGCCTGGAAGCTCCTCGTCACGTCCACGCCCACGATATGGGCCTTGTAGGACAGCACATACCAGACATAGCCGAGACCGACCAGGGTCACGAGCGACAGGAGCAGCGCCAGCCCTCCCGCCACTGAACGCGCGCGGCGCGGCGCGGGGGGTGGCGCGGGAAGGTTGGTATTCTCGGTTTCGTCGGTCATGGGAACTCTTCGGGTTTAGGCGATTATAGGGGGTTTTTTGCCGCATGCCAGGAAAGCAGCGCGGCCATCAGCGCCTCGTCGTCGGCGCCCGCGGCCACGATGAGGGCGCCCTGAAGCCCCAGCGCCAGGCAGGCGTCCCGCTGGCGCGCCCCGACCACGACCAGCGGGGTCTTGGCGAGCCACTGGCGCCCGACCTGGCCCAAGGCGTCATAAAGGTGGTGCAGGCCCTCGACGCTGGTCACGATCACGGCATCCAGGCCATGGCGGGCCCAGGCGCGCAGCAGTCCGGATACGTCCGCCGAGGGCGCCGCGCGCCGATAGCATTCGGCATACCGGACGCGCGCCCCGCGGGCGCCCAGGGTGTCGCCGAGGAGCTCGCGTCCGCCCTCCCCCCGAAAGATCAGGACGGACTTGCCCTGGATATCCTCGAACGGCTTCATCGAGAGCAAGGACTCGCTGTCGAATCGCCCCTCGGGGACCAGGATGTCGCCGAACCCGAGGCGCCGTAATTCGCGGGCGCTGCCACGGCCGATGGCCGCCATGCGCACCTTGGGAGGCCAGTCCTGCCCCCATCCCTGCATGAGGTTCAGGGCGCGGGTCACGGCGTTCGGGCTTATGAAGATCGCCCAATCGAAGGTGGCGAGATCCGTGACCACGGCCTTGAGGCCGGCGATGTCGTGCGGTTCCACGATCTCCACGGCCGCGAAGTGCAAGGGCTTGGCGCCGAGCGCGGCAAGTTTCTCCATCAAGCCTTGGGCTTGGCCGGCGGGCCGGGTGACGAGGATGTTGAGGCCGGCGAGATCCGTCACGCCCCTTCCTTCAGGAGCCGCTCGATGATGGCGCCGGCCCCCTGCGAAAGCAGGCCATCGACGACCGCGCGCGCGATCGCCGCGACGTCCGTGGCGGGCCCGGAGCGGGTCTCGGTCAGGAGCCGGCTGCCATCGGGTTCGCCGACCAGGGCGCGCAGGCTCAGTTGATCGCCCGCGAGGGTCGCGAATGCCGCGATCGGCAGCCGGCATCCCCCTTCCAGGGCGCCCGTCACCGCGCGCTCCGCCTCCACGCACAGCGCCGTGTCGGGGTGATGCAGGGGCGCTACGAGGGCCGCGGTCTTGGCGTCCGCAAGGCGACATTCGATCCCGATCGCCCCTTGCGAGGCCGCCGGCAGGCTCACGTCGATCGGCAAGTGGCCGCTTATGCGCTCGCCGAGCCCCAGGCGCTTCAATCCGGCGGCGGCCAGGATGATCGCCGAGAACTCGCCGGCATCGAGCCGCGCCAGGCGGCTATTCACGTTTCCGCGCAGGTTCTCGATGCGCAGGTCCGGCCGCTTATGGCGGATCTGGCAGGAGCGGCGCAGGCTCGCGGTGCCGATCCGCGCCTCCGGCGGGAGGCCATCGAGGTCCGAAACCCCGAGAGCGGAGACCAGGGCGTCGCGCGGGTCCTCGCGTTCCAGGATCGCGCCCAGGGTCAGGCCCTCCGGGAGTTGCGCGACCACATCCTTCATGGAATGAACCGCGAGGTCGATGCGTCCTTCACTCAGGCCCTGTTCCAGTTCCTTGGTGAAGAGGGCCTTGCCACCGGAGGCCGTCAAGGGGCCGGAAAGCTGTCGGTCGCCCGTCGTCGTCATCGGGACGATGACGACGCTGAGGTCAGGATGCAAGGCGAGGAGCCGATCACGGACGTGAGTGGCCTGCCATAGGGCCAGCGCGCTTTTGCGGGTTCCGAGGTGCAGGGTCGTCACGGAGAATCCGAAATGGTGGAGTATGAGGGTTGTCATCCTAAGAAATTGGCGGGACTTACGCAAACCGTCGCTTTTTTGGCCATGGGCGCGCCTCGCCATTTCGCGGTAGCCGCCACCCTGGACGAACCGCGCGCCATTATTCCCGCATCCCGACCCCCCGCCTATCGTCAGCCTGGGATTCCCGATGGCCATCCCCCGGCGCCGTCGAGACGACAGGCGTGCCGGGGCGCGAGGTTTCTTCGCGGCGGGGTTCTTGCTATAAGGTTTTTTGATGGGGCAGACCATCATTCAGCCCCTGACGCCCCCGGGTCTCTCGCGCCGGGCGCGGGACGGGGTCGGCGCCCCGGCTAAGGGGCCCAAGATAATAACCCAATAATAAATAGAGATTTATCAAAACCCACCAGAGGAGCACCACAATATGATGCCTAAAACGTTCCGTAGTCGGTTGGTAGTCGCGCTGGCCATGCTGGCGTTCCTGGCGTTCACGGCACCGAGCCATGCCAGCATGCAGAGCCACGCGTTCGCCAACCATCACGTCGTGTTCCAGATCAGCAATGGTTCCGCGAAAGAGCAGGAGCTCGTGCTGGCCAACGCGGCGAACGTCTTGAAGTACTTCGGGCCCACCAAGGTGCAGATCGAGGTCGTGGCCTTTGGTCCAGGGCTGCGCCTGCTCTTGAAGAATAACGTGCATTCGAAGATGATTCAGAGCCTGCATGCCGAGGGCATCGAGTTCGCGGCCTGCCATAACA
>DAHWGZ010000118.1 GCA_027335965.1 Acidiferrobacter sp. | reverse complement strand
CGAGCGCCGGGGCAAACAGTCCCCCCGGGATGCCGCTCAGGTAAGAGGCGAGGCTCGCAAGCCACTTGGTCAGCGGGAAGTACCAGGGCAGGTGCGCGCCGCCCATGACCAGGGCGCGCGCCTGCGGGTAGCCCGTGCCAAAGGAGCTGCCGCGCGAAATCGTCCCGAGGATCGCGATCAAGAGACCGGCGATCAGCGCCAGGCGGTAGGGGTAGCGCGCGAGCGTTTCGCGCAGGCGCAGGCTGAGATCGAGCACGAGACGGCTGAAGAGGCCGCCCGCGAGGCCGCCCGCGATGCCGCACACGGGCACCAGCAGCCACTGGCGCGGCGCGAGCGAGGCCTGTGTCACGCCAAAATAGGTGTAGTTCCCCTCGATGGCGACCGCCGTGAGCCCGGCGATGAGGATGGTGATGATGATCGTGCCGCTGGCGTGTTCCTCGAAGCCGCGCGCGAGCTCCTCGATGGCGAACATGATGCCGGCGATGGGGGTGTTGAAGGCCGCCGCGAGGCCCGCGGCGCCGCCTGCCAGCACCAGCGCGCGTTCGAGCCCCGGGCGCTTGATGCCGGCCAGCCGTCCGGCGGCGGCGGTGAACGAGGCGCCGACGTGGACGGTCGGCCCCTCGCGCCCGATCGAGGCGCCGGCGAACAATCCGAGGGTCGTGAGCAGGATCTTGCCGATCGCGATACGCACCGACAAAAGCCGCGAAGGCGATCCCCCGGTACGCTGCGACAGCGCGGCGATGACTTGCGGTATGCCGCTGCCCTGGGCCCCGGGGAAGAATCGGCGGGTGAGCCACAAGGATAGGACCAGGCCCGCGGGGCTTGCCAGAAACGGCGCCCATGGCCAGCGGTGGTAGAGGGCCAGGAAGCTCGTGTTCGCGAGATTGCCAAGCTGCGTCAGGGCCACGGCCGACAGCCCGACGAGTACGGCGCTCCCCCAGAAGACGACGCGCGGGGCCCAATGACGCCCCCGCGCGAGCCTGCGGAACCGGCGAATCGGACGCCAGGGACGCGGCACGGGGGTTTTTAGGGGGCCGCGTTCAGCTGCGCGCGAATGCGACGAAAGGCGGCGTGCGCCGTTCGGTGCTGTTCGCTGATCTCTTCCACGACCTGCTTCAACTCCGCCATGCGCGCCTCGAGGGTGTCGCTCGCCTGGTGGATGCGCTTGATGCTCTCGAGCCTGCGCCGCAGCTGGGCCTGGTGCTCGCGCACCTGCGACTCCATGGGCGCCATCATGTCGCGCAACCAGTCGTCGGCGTCGCGGTTGGCGCTGACATAGATCGCGCGGACCTTGCTGACCGCGGATTCGAAGAACCCGCGCACGACCGACTTTTGTTCGGTCATGATGAGCGACAGGCCGCGCATGAACTGCTCATGCTTTTCTTGGAGGCGCTTGATCTCGCGCGTGTAACGCATGACCGAGAAGGCCGCGGGCTTGATGTTGGCGAGCCCATGCTCCTCCTGGAACTTCTGGTACACGCCATCCATCAGGGCCTTGATCTCCTGGCTGTCCTTGACCACCTCGTCCATGCGGCCGCGCGCGTACCCGAAAAAGGCCTGCATGGCGGTCTTGAGCCCCGAGGTCGTAAGGCAGGTCTCCATGTTTTTCTTGGTCTCCATGATCAGCGCATCGAGCTGGCGCAGGCTGATCCGGGCATACAGCGCCGCGCTTTGCTGGGCGAAGATCGTGCGCGTGGCGTGGAAGCGCTGCATGCTGCGATCGAATTCCGTCTTGTCGGCGCGCACCTTGCCCATCATATGCTCGATGACGTCCATGTTCTTGCCGTTCAGCCCGCTCAATTCGCCCCAGTGCTCGCGCACGCCCTGCAGCCGTTGGCCGATGATGCGCTCCACCGAGCCCTCGACCTCGCCGAATTCGTGGGCGACGGTCCGGGCGACAAGCCCGCCCTTTCCGGGCAGGAGCTCATCGGCCAGCGCCCGTTCGAGGGCGCCGATACCGCTGCGTTCCTCGAGATCGTGGTCGCCGCGGATCTTGCCGGTCAGCGCCTTTTGCGCCGACACCGGATAGACGCGCTTTTCGGGGACGGCCAGATAGCGTGCGGTTTCATGGACCTGGCGGGAGATCTCGCGCTCCACGTCATCGGTATTGCGCAACTCGTCCCACAATCCATCGACCTTGTTCAGGACGACGAGGCGCCCTTTGTGGGTGCCGGCCACGTGGTCGCGCCACACCGAGATCTCCGACTGCGTCACGCCGGTATCGGCGGCCAGCACGAACAGGATGGCGTGCGCGTTGGGCAGGGTGTTGAGCGTAAGCTCCGGTTCCGCCCCCAAGGCGTTCAATCCCGGGGTGTCCAGGATCACGAGCCCCTCGGACAGCAGCGGGTGGGGAAAATTGATGAGCGCATAGCGCCAGCGCGGGATCTCGACTTCCCCCTCGGCATCGACCGCGGCGCCGGTCTTGGCGATGTCGCTGGTGACGGTGAGCCCCAGGGCGCGGGCCTCTTCCGCCGGCACCCGCTTGACCTCGGCGATATGACGCAAGGCCTCGGCCGTGCCCTGGGCGTTGTCCGCGTCCAGGATGACCGTCTGCCACTCGTCGGGGAAGCCCTTGAATTCGGTAATGGTGGCGCCGTTACGGCGCGTCTCGATCGGTAGCAGCCGGATGCTGGCCGGCCGGTCGGATTCGTAAAAGAGCTCGGTCGGGCACATGGTCGTGCGCCCGGCGCTCGAGGGCAGCATGCGCCGGCCCTGCTCGCCGAAGAACAAGGCGTTGATGAGCTCGGACTTGCCGCGTGAAAACTCGGCGACGAACGCCAGATAGAGCTTGTCGTCATGCAGGACGTTCTGCATGCGCTCCAGGTGGAGGTCGCTGTGCGGCTGATTCAGGCCATGCTCCGCGAGCCATGTCCGCAGTTCCGTCAGCGCCTGCGCGAGATCGCGGCGCCATAGCCCATAGGCCTCGAAGCGCTGCTCGATCGCCGTTTGATTCATGTCCCGCGCCCCCCTTGGCTTTCGCGGTCTCCACGGCCGCCTGGACAGTATAGGCCAAGACGCCGCTAGTGTTGACACCTCGGGCAATAATAACCGCTGCGGCCCCCCAACGTCAGCCTCGCGACCGGCGCCGCGCAACGCGGACAGGGCTCCCCGGCGCGCCCATAGACGCGTAACTGCTGCTGAAAATACCCGGGCCGCCCGTCGCTCGCGGCAAAATCCCGCAAGGTCGTGCCGCCCGCCGACACCGCTTGCGACAGCACCGCCACGATGGCGCGGGCGAGCGCATCGTAGCGCCCCGCGCCGATGCGCCCCGCCGGCCGGCGGGGGTGGATGCCGGCCTCGAACAGCGCCTCGTTGGCATAGATATTGCCGATGCCGGCGACGACATGGCCGTTCAGAAGCAGGTCGCGGATGGCGATGGTCCGTCCGCGCCCCTGTTCGCGCAGATAGGCCCCATCGAAGCCCGCCTCGAGGGGCTCCGGGCCGAGCGTGGCGATGAGGGGATGGGAGAGCGGGTCCTCGCTATGGAGCAGGGCCCCGAAACGGCGCGGATCGCGCAGGCGGATGAGGACCGGTGGCTGCTGGCCGGCCAGCACGAGGTCGAAGGGGTCATGGGGCCCGGGCGGGGTGTCGCTTAGCACCCGCAGGCTCCCGGACATGCCGAGATGGAGGATCAGCGCCCCGCGATCGAGCCACACCAGCAGATATTTGCCGCGCCGGCCGATGTCCTGGATCGTGCGGCCGCGCAACCGCGCGCCGAGGTCGGCCGCGATCGGCCAGCGCAGGCGCCGGTCGCGCACCACGAGATCGGCGATCCGCGCCCCCCGCATCCAGGGGATGAGCCCCCGGCGGGTGGTCTCGACCTCAGGAAGTTCGGGCACCAGGGCCGATCGCGAGCAGGCGTTCGCCGATCTCCTGCGGGAAGTGATACTCGAGCCCCTGATCCGGCCTCAAGAGCACGAGTTCCGGGCGCGTCGCCAGGATGTCGATGACAAGCGTATGGCGGGCGCGCGTCTTGGTCGCGCCCCGTTCGTGGTAATGGATCAGGATGCGCCCGGCCACGGGGGCGCCGTGGTAGCGGGTCACCGAGAGGGCGCGCGCGTAGCGCCACGCGTCCACGAAGCCGTTGATGCGGTCGTTTGAGACCCCGGCGGGGCTTGGGGTGGCGTGCCAGATGCCGTGATGGCGGGCCACCACCAGATGCGGGAGCGCGAAGGCCACCGGGTGGATGTGATGGCCGAGCAGCCTCGTGCTCAAGAAGCTGTCGCTCGTAAGCCTGCGCGGATGGATGATCTCGGCCGGCACCAGGGCGATGGTGTGCCCGGTCAATACGTAACGGAGGTCCCCGAATGGCCGGCGCCGGCCTATGAGGATGCGCTTGTGATTCAGGGTCACGGTCGCCTGCGGCGGGGCCAGGCCGAAGGCGCCCAGCGGGCCCTTCGGCGCCGCGAACCGGTCGTGCGGCTTGGCGTCGACGATGTCGGTCAAGGCCTCCACGCGAAAGCGCGCGGCGCGCGCCTTGAAGGGCCGCGTGAGTTGCCAGTGTCCGGCCACCTGTCGCAACCGGATCGCCGGCCGGCCTGGGCGCGCGATGGTGATGGCGGTGATGGCCATGCCCTTGATCGGCGCAAGCGGCGCCCTGGGCGTCGCCGGTCGTGGCCCGGGTTGCGCCCACAGGACCCAGGCGAGCGCGCCCGCCACGCCCAGGAGCCCGATATTGGCAAGACCCCGCCTCGTAAGGCTCATAGCCTCCGTCTCCGCCACCAGACCGCCAGCGCGCCCCCCAGCAGGAGCACCGGCAGCACCAGCAGGAACCCAAAGGCGATGACGTCCTCCTCGGGGCCCGTGAGGGTCAAGGTCAGGTCCGGAGAGGCGCGGTTCGGGAGATTGATGAACGCGTCGTCGTGCGCGAGCCAGTTGGCGAGGTTCATCGCCAACGCCAGATTGCCGCCCTCGCCGATGTAGCTATTGGCGGCGAAATCGCTGTCGCCCACGACCACGAGGCGCTGCTTTGCGTTGTTGCCAAGCCGCTCGAGGGCCGCGCCGATGGTCACCACCGAGGGCGAGGAGCTGGTCGGCGGCGATATCGTGTTCGTAAGCCGCGCCTCCTGGGTCCAGGCGTCGGCGCCGGTCGCGAGGATGGGCACGGGCTTCAGGCCATGAACCGGCTCCAGGGCCAGTGCCGCGGCGGTCGGAAACACCGTCACGAGATGCATGCCGCGCACCGGTCCGAGATCGGGATAGTGGCGGATGGCGATGAAGTCCGGGCTCGCGCCGGTGAGCAGGCTCGAGGCCGGATCGACCGTAAAGCCCTTGCGCACGCGCATGCCCAGCCTTTTCAGGAGCGGGGAGAGGCCTTCGGCATGGCCCGGTTCGAGCATGACGAGGAGATTCCCGCCGGCCTTCACGAAGCCCTCGAGCGTTTGGACCTCGCCTGCCAGAAAGCGGACGCGCGGGTCGGCGATGACCAGCACCCCCTCGGTTTGCGGCGACAGGGGGTGCGCGCCGATGGGGGTGGATGTCACGCTAAAGCCGCGCGCGCGCAGCTGGTCGGTCCATGACGACAGGCCGAGTCCGGACGCGTTGCGCGCCCCGCGCTCGCCATTTCC
>DAHWGZ010000117.1 GCA_027335965.1 Acidiferrobacter sp. | reverse complement strand
AGCGGGAGATGGAAAGGGTGGGCGCCGGCCTGGCGCAGGTCTTCGGCAAAAGCCGCGATCTCCGGCTCATGCTCCACGGGCGGGAAGGGGTAGGGCCCGCTTGCCGGCGGCTCGTTCGGGTCCTCGCCGCGCGCGCCGTGGACATGGAACAGTCGTTCGGCGCGGGTGTAATAGGGCTCGAAGGCCGAGTAGGGCAGGGGCCAGGATGGCGACAGGCCATCGGGATAGGGGATTTCCTCGAAATCGCATTCGCGCAGGCGAAACAGCGCCGCGCCGTAGACCTTCGAGTTGCCGCCCACGAAATAGTGCAGTCCGGGATGGAACGCGCGGCCGTCCGCCCCATACCAGGTCTCCTTGGCCTGGTATTTGGCCTCGACGAATACCGTCTTGGCGTCCCAGTTTTCCGGAGAGCGCTTGAGATAGCCGCCCCGTTCGAGCAGCAGGACACGCTTCCCGCGCGCCGCCGCTTCGTGGGCCACCGAGCCGCCGCCCGGACCGCTGCCTATGACGATCAGATCGTAATGGTCGCGCCTTGCCATGTCGATGGTATCCTTCCAGGTACCAGTTACCAGGGTAACACATTCGACGGCCGACCGGGATCGGGCTTTCATCGTGGGGCCGTGGTCGGCTGCGCCGCGCGGTGCATCAAGCGGCTCGACGCCGCCCATTTGCACGCGATCGCACGCAAAATGTCTCATCCTTCCATTCGGATAATAGTGTAAGAGGCGGCATGCGGCCAGCGGGCGCCTAACGGCAATCGCATGATGAAAGCGAAGGAGCCGTGGATCCCGCGGAGGATCTCGATATCGGCGCGGGCGCCGCCTCCCGGGCCGACGGGTGCTGGCCGCTAGGCGCGCATGGCGTCGCAGATGCGTCGCGCCAGGCGCGCGACGGCAAGCCCCATAGCGCGCGTCTCCGACGGGTAGCCCGCCGGCGTCTTCACGGCAAGGCGCACTACCCCCTGGTCGTCCCGCGGGCCCTTGAGCGACCAGCGGGCGCGTAACAGCACCCGGCCGTGGCCGTCTGGCAGGAAGCGCTGAACGATCACCCTCACGATGGCCGTGTCCGCGTCCAGCGATTGGCCCGGCATGCGCACGGCAGACGACGGCAAGACCCGCGCCGCCATATCGCGCGCGAGCGTAAGGCGCATGAGGGTTCCGAGCGGGGCGATCCAGCGCGCATGGCGGGCTACGTGCACGGCGCTACCGGTGCCCGCGTAGCTGAGGGGCAGGCGCCCGTAGCCGGGCGGCATGACGATCGGCGCGACGGCCACGGCGCCCACGCGAAGTCGAACGCGCGGCGCGCGGGCCGGCTGGACTGGCAGCGCGAAGTAGTGGGTTGGGGCGCTGGCGCATGCCGCGAGCATGAGCATCGCCGTCCAAGACGCGATCGCGAGGCGACGGCAGGCGGCAGGCCTTGTGGATCCCGAGGCGGTCGAACTCATGAATGTCCCTTGATGGCCGCGGTTAGCTTCGAGGGCGGCGCGCGCCTCGTCAATCCGGCCGGCTGTTCTGCAAGACGTGCGGCGGCGCGGTGGCAGGGACCCGGGGGTTTCCGCGCCGCGTTTGGTTCGCGCCAGCGCCGCGGGCGATGCGATCGTCCCCCGCTCTTCCTCGCCGCTTCCTCGCGCGCCGTGAGCGCTTATGGCCCCTGGCTATCAAGCGAAGGGCTGATCAGCCAGGGTTCATGCGGCGATACAATGACCCCGCTTATTCGCAGGGAACGCTCATGCCATTGCATAAAGGACGCCGCCTTCGGCCGCTATGGCTCGCGGCCGTCGCACTTTTGACCGGATGCGCGCAAAAAGGGTATTGGCTCGCGCATCCCAAGGGCGCGATAGCGCGCGCCGAGTGGCACACCACCATCCTAGACGTCGTGGTCATGGGGGGCGTGGTGCTCGTGGCCGGCGGCTTGGTGGCGGCCTTTTTATGGCGATACAGGGTGGGCGGAAAGTCCCGAAGCTATGACCCCACCTTCACGGCATCGCTCGTCATAGAGGTGCTGGTGTGGGGCATACCGCTCATGATCGTGGGGTATCTGTCGTATTTTTCGGTAAAGAGCGTGTTTGCGACGAACCCCTACAATCCGCTCGCGGTGCGTCGCGCCGTGGCCCGCGAGGCGCGCATGAACGGCGCCTTCCCGCGCCGCGCGGACCCGGCCAGGGTCAATGCCATAGATCCGGCGGCCCGTCCCGTGCGCCCTTTGCGCATCGATGTCGTGACCACCGATTGGCAATGGGTGTTCATCTATCCAGAACAGGGGATCGCGACCGTGGATGAACTCGTGGTGCCGGTTCGCGCCCCGGTGAAATTCGAGCTCACGTCGACGACCGTGGTGAACGACTTCTTCATTCCACAGCTCGTGGGCGAGATCGACATCATGCCGGGGATGCGCACCAAGCAGGGCATGATCGCGAGCCGCACCGGAAATTACCACGGCTATTCCGATGACTTCAGCGGCGGCGGGTTTTCGTGGATGGGATTCGCGACGCGCGTGACGGGCCCGGCGCGCTTCAAGCGCTGGGTGCGGCGCGTCCAGGGCGCCAAGGATCACCTCACCTATGCCCGCTTTACGCGCGTGGCTCAACCGACCATCAATCTCCCAGAAAAGATCCGGCATTTCTCCCATGTGCAAAAAGGGCTTTTCGACAACGTCATCGAACAGGTCATGGAGGGGCGGGTCTATCGAACGCCGTTGGCCATGACCGAAAGCATGACCAAGCCCATGAGGGTGCGGTTGATCAAGTGAGTTAAAGGAGCGTTGGATGCTCGTTCATTACCCGGGTCCATGGAGCCCGCTTCTCGGGCGGCTCGCCCTGAAGGAAATCCCTTTCCAGAACCCGATCCTGGTATGGACCTTCGTGTTGGTGAGCGGCGCGGCGCTCGCGATCCTCGCGGCCATCACCTACCACCGGTCATGGGGCTACCTTTGGCGGGAGTGGCTGACGACCGTCGATCACAAAAAGATCGGCGTCATGTACTGCCTTCTCGGGCTCGTGATGTTCTTCCGCGGCTTTATCGATGGCGTCATGATGCGCACCCAGCAGGTCATGGCCGTGGGACCGCAATCACCCGGCTACCTCGGGGCCTTGCATGGCTACCTGCCGCCCTATCATTTCGGGCAAATCTATAGCGCGCATGGCACCATCATGATCCTGTTTGCGATCACGCCGATCCTGATCGGCATCATGAACATCGTGGTGCCCTTGCAGATCGGCGCGCGCGACATGGCCTACCCCTACCTGAACGCGGTGTCGTTCTGGCTTACGGCATCGGCCACCGCTCTTGTCATGATCTCGCTTTTCATAGGCGACTTCTCCCACGCCGGATGGGTGGGCCTAAGCCCGCTGACCGAGCTTGCCTACAGCCCGGGCGTGGGGGTCGACTACTGGATATGGGCGGTGCAGATCGGAAGCGTCGGCACGACGCTCGCCTCGATCAATATCATCATGACCATCATCAAGCTGCGCGCGCCGGGCATGAGCTGGACGCGCATGCCGATATTCTGCTGGAGCGCGCTCAGCACGAGCGTCGTGGGCTTGAGCTCCTTCCCGGTGTTCACGGCGGCGGTGGCGCTTTTGAGTCTCGACCGCTATGCCGGGACCCACTTTTTCACGCCGGGCCTCGGTGGCAACCTGATGCTCTACACCGACCTCTTTTGGATCTGGGGCCATCCCGAGGTGTACTACGTGGTATTGCCGGCCTTTGGCATCATATCGGAGATCGTGCCGACGTTTTCCGAGAAGCCGCTTTTTGGCTACATGACCATGGCGGCGGCGAGCATCGCCATAGGAGGCGTGTCGTGGTCCGTGTGGCTGCATCACTTCTTCACCATGGGGGCGGGTCCCGGGGTGAACTCGTTCTTTAGCATCGCGAGCATGCTCGTGGGCATTCCCACGGGGGTGAAGGTCTTCAATTGGGCATTCACCTTGTACCGCGGACGCATACGCTTCGATCTCCCCATGCTGTGGGCGCTGGGTGCGCTGGTCCTGCTTCTCACGGGCGGCCTTACCGGCATGATGCTTGCCATGCCGGCGATCAACTACACGGTCCACAACAGCGTCTTCGTCGTGGCGCACTTTCACAACATGCTGAACGTCGTGGGGTTCGCGGCCATAGGCGGCATCAACTTCTGGTTTCCCAAGGTGTTTGGCTTCAAGCTGGACGAGCGCATCGGAAAGCGCGCCTTCTGGTTCTTCAGCGCCGGCACGGTGGTGTTGTTCGGTTCCATGTACGCGTTGGGGTTCATGGGCATGCCGCGGCGCATGGACTACATCCCGTTCGCGTCATGGCGGCCGCTCTTGATGAGCGAGGAGGCCGGCATCTTCCTCTTTCTGATCGCGGCCTACTACATGTTCAAGCAGATGTACGTCAGTATCCGCGACCGCGCGCGCCACCGCGTGACGGGCCCGGACCCCTGGCGGACGGCGCGTAGCCTCGAATGGCTCACGCATTGCCCCGTGCCGTTTTATAACTTCGCCCTGCTGCCTCACATAAACAGCCGTGACGAATGGGCGTGGCGGCGCCAACACGGGCTTATGAGCCTGCGCCCCGACCATTACGAGGACATCCACCTCCCCAACAATACCTTCGTTCCCATGCTCCTTGGGGCGCTGGCCTTCGGCCTTGGGTTTGGCATGGTATGGCGCATGTATTGGTTGGCGGGCTTGAGCCTCCTCGGCATCGTCGCGGTGGTGATCGCGCGATCGTTCGAGGCGGATCCCGGGCGCACCATTCCCGGGGCGCGGGTCCGTGAGCTCGAGGAGGGTTTCCCCGAGGACTTGGGCGGTATGGCGCCCACTGCGGACGTGGCGGGCGGCGTGGTGGCCTTTCAGGCCCGCATGGCCCCCCGCGCCCCGGCGCGAGAACCCTGAGACCGGTCCCTGATGGCGCCGTGCGCGTGACGGGCCGCTTGCATGAAGGAGGTGACGTGAGCAAAGAGGTCCCTACCGACCCCGCGCATGCCGTGCTGTGGCAGGCGCATCCCCCGGGGCACGACATGATTTCCACGAAGACCCTGGGGTTCTGGCTGTATCTCCTGAGCGACTCGATGATCGTGTCGAGCCTGTTCGCGAGCTATCTCGTGCTGGATCATCGCGTCAATGCCGCGGCCGGTCCCACCGCCGGCATGGTCGCGCACCCGGTGGTGGCATTCTTCGAGACCGTGCTGCTGTTTTCCGGGGTCCTCGCTTATGGTTTCGCGATGGTGGGGCTAAAGCGCGGGGACAAGGGCGCGGTCTTGTCGGGGCTTGCCGGCGCCATCATGCTCGGCGTGGGCTTCCTGGTCATCGAGGGGGTCGATTTCGCGGGGCTTGCGCGGCATGGCGTGGTGCCCGAGCGCAGCGGTTTCCTGTCGGCCTTTTATGCGCTCGTGCTCTATCATGGCGCGCACCTCATCTTCGCGATCCTGTGGACGGCGGTGATGATGGTGCAGGTGGCGCGCGAGGGATTTACGCACAATGTGGTCTATCGGCTCTTGAACCTGAAGCTGTTCTGGTTTTTCCAGGCCTTTCTCTGGATCTATGTCTTTAGTTTCGTCTATCTGACGGGGGCCCTCCATGTCCACTAGCGCACACGATGATCCTCTGCGGC
>DAHWGZ010000116.1 GCA_027335965.1 Acidiferrobacter sp. | reverse complement strand
CGCCCAGAACCAGTTGATCTGCTCGGCCGTGAGCGTATGGCGGGCCTTGAACGCCCAGGTTTCGCCCTGCGCGCCCGTGACCACGACCTCCACGAGGGTGTCCGGCGCGAGCGCGCGGATGCCGGGCAGGCTCACGCGGTCGTCGCGCTTGAGCCGCTCGTAGTCGCCGGGATCGACGAACGTGAGCGGCAAGACCCCCTGCTTTTTCAGGTTGGTCTCGTGAATGCGCGCAAAGCTGCGCACCAGGATCGCGCGTCCGCCCAGATAGCGCGGCGACATCGCCGCATGCTCGCGGGAGCTGCCTTCCCCGTAATTGGCATCGCCCACGGCGATCCATCCGAGGCCCTGCGCCTTATAGGAGCGCGCCAGCCGCGCAAGCCCCACGCCGGCCTCATGCGTCAGGACATCGAATCCGGTGCCCGGGGCGTCGGCGAAGGCGTTGGCGGCCCCCATGAACAGATTGTCGCTGATCCGATCCAGGTGACCGCGATACTTGAGCCACGGGCCGGCCGCCGATATATGGTCGGTCGTGCACTTGCCGACGGCCTTCATCAGGATCGGCAGGCCCTGGAAGTCCTCCGGGCTCGGCGCCGGAAAGGGCGCGAGCAGGCTCAGGCGCTCGCTGTCGGGGCGAATGCGCACCGTCGCCGCGGATCCATCCTCCGTGGGCGGCGTGTAGCCGCCGGTCTCGGTCACGAAGCCCGCGCTGGGCAGCTCGTCTGCGACCGGCGGGGCCAGCGTCACGGTCTTGCCATCCACCTGGATCCCGGCCAGCGGGTTCTCGCCCAGGCTCCCGGTGAGGGCATAGGCGGTCACAACCTCGGGGCTTGCGATAAACGCATGCGTGCCGGGATTGCCGTCGTTGCGCCGCGGGAAGTTGCGGTTGTACGAGGTCAGGATGCTGTTCGGCGTGCCCGCCGTCCCATCCTCGCGCTGCCACTGGCCTATGCATGGTCCGCAGGCATTGGCGAGCACGGTGGCCCCTATGGCCGCAAGATCCGCCAACAATCCGTCGCGCTCTATGGTGGCGCGCACCTGCTCGGAACCGGGCGTCACCAGAAACGGCACCTTGGCCGTAAGCCCCAGGGCGCGCGCCTGGCGCGCCACATGGGCGGCGCGCCCGATATCCTCATAAGACGAGTTCGTGCAGCTCCCGATCAGGGCCCCCTGCAGGGCCTCGGGATAGCCATGGGCGCGCACGTCGCCCGCCAAGGCCGACACCGGCCGCGCGAGGTCCGGCGTATGCGGGCCCACCACATGGGGCTCCAGGGTGGCGAGGTCGATGGTCACAACCCGGTCGAAATAGTCCTCGGGGCGGGCGCTCACCTCGGGGTCGGCGGCGAGATGGGGCGCCAGGGCCCGGGCCTTGGCCGCGAGCCGTCCCCGGCCGGTCTTTTCCAGATAAGCGGCCATGCGCTCGTCGAACGGGAACACCGAGGTGGTGGCGCCGATCTCGGCGCCCATGTTCGTGATGGTGGCCTTGGCCGTGGCGCTCAAGGACGCGGTGCCCGGCCCAAAATATTCGATGATGTGCCCGGTCCCGCCGCTCGTGGTCAAGAGCCCGGCAAGCTTCAGGATGACGTCCTTGCCGCTCGTCCAGCCGGAGGGGCTGCCGAGCAGCCGCACCCCGATGCGCTTCGGCCACTGCAGCTCCCAGGGCATGCCCACGAGCACGTCCACGGCATCGGCGCCGCCCACGCCGATCGCCAGCATGCCCAGGCCGCCGGCGTTGGGGGTATGCGAATCGGTTCCGATCATGAGCCCGCCCGGGAAGGCGTAGTGCTCGAGCACGACCTGATGGATGATCCCCGAACCCGGCTGCCAGAAGCCGATGCCATATTTGGCGGACACCGATGCCAGGAAGGCGTAGACCTCCTCGTTGGCGCTCTCGGCGATCACGAGGTCCTCGCGCGCCCCGACCCGGGCCCGGATCAGGTGATCGCAATGAACCGTCGTCGGGACCGCGACCTCGGCGCGCCCCGCGCTCATGAACTGCAGCAAGGCCATCTGCGCGGTCGCATCCTGCATGGCGACGCGATCGGGATGGAAGGCCTCGGTGCTGACGCCAGGCACCGGCAGGCTGCCGCGATCCACCCAGTGCGCGAACAGGATCTTTTCGGCGAGGCTGAGCGGACGGCGTAGCCGCTCCCTGATCCCCGCGAGACGGGTCTCGAGATCGGCATAGTAAGCGAGCGCGCCGTCTTCGGCGTCGGCGGGAAATTTTTCCATGGACGTGTTCTCGGGGCGGCCGCCCTGCTCTAAAACCCGGTAAAGGTATAAGCCCGCAGAGGGATTTGAACCCCCGACCCTCTGATTCATACCCGCTACTGCTTTCGCAGCCCACGCCAATGGTTTGGGGTCTGGACTTTCTCTTCACCGTGTCGGGCACGCAGGCGCGATTTAGGTGGATGGTGTAAAGTCTCTACACTCGCCGCTCATCGCGGCTAGCACGGGATTGCCACAGGGTGGTGTACCCCAAGCTTTCCCCGTTTCAGCCATCTCCACTGCGCCCGTTTCCGAGCGCAGGTGCAATTTTACAAATCAGATGCTCTACCAGCTGAGCTATGCGGGCACTGGAAGCGGGGTCTTATTCTAGGGAAAGGCGCGGCTTACCGCAACCGGACGCCTCAGGAGCAGCCCGGTCGGACCTGAACGGGCAACGCTGGCTGCCCCTCCCCGGCGCCGGTTATGTCCGTAAACTGCTGTAAATAGCTGACGAGCTCAGGCGGTTGGTGCCACCGCCTCGATCCGGTAAATTGACGTTATCGAGACGATAATTTAACCAGGAGATCGAGGCAGTGGCAGATTATGAGATTAACGTAGGTCGGGATATGTTGCCAGGGTTGTTGAATGGGCCGGAGGGGCTTACGAAGCTTGTGGAGACGGTCTTGAACCAGGTGTTGGAGGCGCAGATGACAGAGCACCTGGGTGCCGGGCCGCATGAGCGCAGCGCCGATCGCCAGGGCTATCGCAATGGCGTGCGCCCCGGACCCGCGGGGCGGCGGATGGGCGCCGAAGGCCTAGTGCGCGTCGGCGCAGCGCCTATGCCGCACGCCAGTCAGGGTCTTGAAGAGCCTCCGAGACGCCGCCACCCGCAGGTGAATTTCGACGTAGTAGTGCGGCGGCGCCCCGAAAGGCCCCATGCGCGCCGCGACGTGGTGGGCCTGAAGCATCCGTAATTCCCGCATGGCGGCCTTTTTTTGCAGGAACACACCGAGCGACAAGACCTCGCCACCGGCCGGGCCGTGCGTCACATACGCGCCGGCCACGCCAAGGCCCCGCAACGCCACGGCCGACGGCCACGAGGGCCCGGCCGGCAGGTAGACCCGATAGGCCGGCGGCCCGGGACGGCTCACCACGCGGCCGCCCCCGCCGGTGCGGCGCGCCAGCGCCACGGCCAAAGCACGGTGGCCCACCGGCCCGAGGTCCCAGCACTGCCGAGCCTGGGCCGCGGGGGCGACATGCGCCCGGGTCGCGAAGGCGGTCTTCTTTAAGGGGGACGCGACGACCGGCGGAGCGGCCTCAAGGGGGGCGGGCATGACCCCCAGCTGCGCGCGCGGCGGCCGGGTCGGCGCGGCCTTGGGCGCGGGCGCGGCGGCTTGGGCCGCCGGGGCGCGCACGATCCCTAATCGCCTCGGGTGAATGGGGCGCGGCAGCGGGCGCGCCACGACCTCATGGGTATAGTTCCAGAGCCCGAGCGCGAGATTCGCGAACAGCAGCACACCTACCAAACCCTTCATGACGCCATGACCGCGAGGCCCTCAAGGATGAGATGCGCGCAATGCTCGCAAGGGATGGTCAGGTAGGGGATGAGGCGCGCGGCATCGCCGCCGGTCACGAAGAGCCGCGCGTCCCGACCGAGCACCGCGCGCTGATCCCGAACAAGGCGCTCTATGGCGCCGGCCGCGCCGAGCATGAGACCGCCTGACACGGCGTCCTCGGTGGTGCGCCCGCAGGCCGCATAAAGGCGGTCTTGGGCCGAACCCTTGAGCCGGGGGGCGATGGCGCGCAAGGCATCGGCGGCGGCCGCGAGGCCCGGCAGGATCGCGCCCCCCTGAAAGACCCCGTCGGCATCCAAGGCATCGACGGTGATCGCCGTGCCGCAATCGACCACGCACACCGCCTGCCCGGGACGGCGCGCGCGGGCCCCCACCTGCGCCGCGAAGCGATCCGCGCCCAGGCTCTCGGGTGGCTCGTAGAGGCTCGACACGCCAAAGCCGGCGCGCGCCGCTTGATACCAACGCGGGGCCATGGCCCAGCGCTCCTCGCAAAACCGCGCGAACGCCGCGTTGCGATGGGGGGCCACCGAAATCGCGGCGATCCCCGTCGGCCTCATGGGGCCCGCGAGCCCCGCGTCATAGCTCTCCTCGCCGCCATAGGCCGCCGAGCCGAAACCCGAAAGCGCGAGGCCTTCAGCCCACGCCCATTTGATCCGCGTATTGCCGAGGTCGCACAGAAGTCTCATAGCGGGCGCACACTCACGTCTCCGGCCTGTACCCGTCGCCGCTTCCCCTTGACCTCCACGACCAAGGCCCCGTCCTCATCGACATCCACCACGAGCGCCTCGAAGGGCTCCCGCCCTTCATGAATGCGCACCGGCATGCCCGCAAAGGCGTGGTGGCGGCGCCATTCGGCCAGTAACGCGGCGACGCGCCCCTGCCGATAGTCCTCCATGACCGCCAAAAGCTCGCTGATCACCCGCGCCGCCAAGCGACTGCGGTCGACCGCCGGGACGATGGCGCCCAGCGCCGCCCACTCCTGGTCGATGGCCGCGGCGGCCGCCGGGCCAAGCTCCACATTGATGCCCACCCCCACGACCACCCGCATCGCCCCGGCCTCGCCGCGCATCTCGATCAAGATCCCGGCGAGCTTGCGCGCCTGCCACAGCACGTCGTTGGGCCACTTCAACACGGCGCCCTGGACACCCAAGTCCTCCAGCGCCCTCACCACCGCAACGCCCGCCGCCAGGCTCACGACCCCGAGCGGCCCCGCGGTCTCGGTGATGGTCCAGGCCACCGACACCAGCACGCTGCCATAAGGCGTCGCCTGCCACGCGCGCCCCCGCCGCCCCCGCCCGGCGGTCTGGCGTTCGGCAAGGCAGGCCTGCACACCATCCCCGGGGGAGGCCAGCAGGGCTTGATTGGTCGAGGCCGTCTCCTCATGAACGACCAGACCGTCGAGCGCTCGGCCACCGGCCGCGACCAGCGCGCGAATGCGGGCCGCATCCAGGGGCCGAAATGCGCCTGGCAGGCGATAGCCGCGGTGATCCACGGCAATGGGGATATCCACGGCGAGACGGACGGCCTTCGATACCGCCGCGCGGCTCACCCCGAGCCGTCGCGCGAGCGCGACGCCCGAATGCTGCTCGCCATCCGCGAGAATCTCCAGGACCTGATGAAGCAAACCCATTCCGGGAGTCTAGCAAAGAGTGATCGAAGACGAAAAAAAACCCCCGATCACGAATCGTGTCGGGGGTTTTGCATTAAAAGCCTGGCAGTGTCCTACTTTCGCATAGGGAGACCCCATACTATCATCGGCGCTAAGCGTTTTCACTTCCGAGTTCGGAATGGGATCGGGTGGTTCCCGCTCGCTATGGCCACCAGGCAAACCTTC
>DAHWGZ010000115.1 GCA_027335965.1 Acidiferrobacter sp. | reverse complement strand
CCCCCGGCGCGCATCCCCGTCGAGCCCCGAGGCGCGCGCCGATCCGGGCAGGCGCACGAGCGGAATTGCCGCCGGCGGGCGCGTCTCCTGGTCGACATCGAAATCATTGAGCGACTGCATGTCCTGCTCCATGGCGACTCCTTGTGATCCAACCGTGATGGTCCCTTGCCGGCGCCGGCACCCCCACCACCCCGGTCCCATGGCCGGGCTGGCATCGGCCGGTCCGGCGCGCCCGCGACCGCGGGCCTCGAGGGCCGTGTCTCCGGATTCGCGACCGCGGCGTGGTCATGGGTGGGGCTCCGTCGAGCTTTTTGCTAAAATCCCCGATCATGTGTCGTCTTGCCGCCTATCTAGGCCCTTCCCTGTCACTGGCGCGCTTCCTGCTCGCGCCCGCCCACGGCCTGGTCCAGCAGTCATACGCCCCGCGCGAGATGCGCGAGGCGCGCGTCAATGCCGATGGCTACGGCGTCGGCTGGCGCGCCCATGATGGGTCCCTGGCGCGTCTTGCCTATGGCATGCCGATCTGGGCCGACCACAACCTGCCCACCCTCGCTGCGCATATCGCCGCGCCGGTGTGGGTGGCAAGCGTGCGTAGCGCCACCGCCGGGTTCGCCAATCATCCCGCCAATACGCAACCCTATATGGCCGATGGCCTGCTGTTCATGCACAACGGCTATCTGGCCGATTTTCCAGCGGTGCGCGCGCGCCTGCGCCGCGCCTTGTCCCCGGAAATCGAATGCTCGATCGAGGGCGCGACCGATTCCGAGTATGTGTTCGCGTTGCTGCGCCAGGTCCTGGCCACGGCCGACTTCGACATCCCCGAGGCCTTGCGGGAGACCGCGCGCCGGTTGTTCGACGAATTCGGCGCCACGAGCGGCCTCCTGAATGTCGTGGTCACGGACGGCGAGCGGCTTCATGCCCTCCGGCACGCCCAAGCCGCCCCGCCACCAACCCTCTACTATACGATCGACGACGAAGAATATCCGAACGCCACCTTGATCGCCTCGGAACCTCTGACGGAGGGGGCATATTGGCAAGCAGTCCCCGAGCATCATATCCTCACCGTCGACGGCGATAAACCCGCCCAGCTCATATCACTGTAGACTTATGGACCACTCGCTCTACGCCCATCTGAAGGAGATCCGCGACCGCGCGCGGTCGCTGGTGCGATCCGTGCCGGCGAGCGAGCGGCGCTGCATGCACCACAAGGACCTGAGCCCGCTTTCATGGCATCTTGGGCATCTCCTGTACATGGAGCAGCAATGGATCGGGGAGCGGCTCGCCGGTCTTGCGCACGACGCCCAAGGCGCGCGGCTCTTTCGGCCCGACGGCCTGCGCAAACGCGAACGCGGCGCGCGCATGCCGGATCTGGACGAACTCGCCCAAGCCTGGACGGACTGGGAGGGGCGCTGCGTCGAGCTGCTCGGCGTGGCCGAATCGACGCATCCCGATCATCCGCTGTTGGCCGACGATTTCCTGTTGCACTTTTTGATTCAGCATCATGGCCAGCACCTGGAGACCATGCATCAGATGCTCGCGGCGCGCGCGCTGAGCCTGGATGCCGGTGATTTCGCGCCGCAGCGCGCGCTCGTCGCAAAAGCGCCATCCGGGGACTATCGGACCTGGCCCGGGGGCTCGTGCGAGATCGGCGACGACTGCCCCCACCATTACGACAACGAGCGCCCGCGCCACATCCTGTCGGTGCCGGCATTCGCAATCGCCGAATGCCCGGTCTCCAACGCCGCCTACCTGGGGTTCATGGAGGCCGGCGGCTACCACGACGAGCGCTACTGGACATGCGAGGGACGACGCTGGCGCGAGTCGGCCGGCGCCGAGGCGCCCTGGCACTGGCGGCGCAGCCGCGAGGGATCCTGGTATGGCGTGGACCATTCGGGGGCCTTTGAATTGACCTCCGCCGCGCCGGTGGCGGGGCTGTCGGCCTACGAGGCGCGCGCGTTCGCGCGTTACGCCCGTGCCCGCCTGCCGCATGAAGTGGAGTGGGAGCTCGGCGTTCGCATGGGCCTCACGCGGGACACGGGTCGGGTTTGGGAGTGGTGCGACAATCGCTTCTACCCCTATCCAGGCTTTCGCGCATTCCCGTACCGCGGCTACTCCATGCCGTGGTTCGACGGCGCGCACACGACTTTGCGCGGCGCCAGCAACATGAGTGACGCATCGATAAAACGACCTTCGTTCCGTAATTTTCATACCGCCGACAAGCGCCACATCTCAGCCGGAATCCGCCTATGCCGTCAGCCCCACCCGCTGCACTGATCGCCGCCCAAGTTCGGGGCGCCCTGGATGAGGATGTGGGGGCGGGAGACCTGACCGTGCTGCTGGTCCCGGAGGGCCCGGCGCATGCCGTGCTGAGCACGCGCGAAGAGGGCGTGCTGTGCGGGCGCGCGTGGTTCGACGAGGTGTTTGCGCAGCTCGATCCGCGCGCGCGCGTCAGCTGGCGGGCGCAAGATGGGGATCGGATAGCGGCGGGCACGGTGCTGTGCGAAATCGACGGCCCGGCGCGGGCATTATTGACCGGCGAGCGCACGGCCATCAATTTCCTGCAGACCCTGTCTGGGACCGCCACGCTCGCGCGCCGTTATGCCGACGCCATCGCGCACACCCGCGCGCAGATCCTCGATACCCGCAAGACCCTGCCGGGGCTGAGGCTTGCCCAGAAGTACGCGGTCCGTTGCGGGGGCTGCGCGAACCACCGCATCGGCCTCTACGACGGGGTCCTCATCAAGGAAAACCATATCGCCGCGGCCGGCTCCATTGCCCAGGCCATCGCCCAGGCCGCCGAGATCGCCGCCGGCCGCATGGTGGAGATCGAGGTCGAGACCCTGGCCGAACTCGCGGAGGCCCTGGCGGCCGGCGCGCCCCGCATCCTGCTCGATAATTTCGCGCCGGCGGACCTCGAGGCGGCCGTGCAATACAATGCCGGGCGCGCCCTGCTCGAGGCCTCCGGCGGCATCACCCTGGCCAACGCCGCGCGCCATGCCGAGACCGGGGTGGACTTCCTGTCGGTCGGCGAGATCACCAAATCGCTGCGCGCGCTCGATCTGTCGCTGCGCTTTTCCCGGACCTAGGCGCGCGCGCCCGCCGATTGCAGGAGCGCCTTTTCAATCTGGGCATTGAACATCGGAATGTCGTCTGGCTTGCGGCTCGTGATGAACCGCCCATCGACCACCACCGGCTCATCGCTCCAGCGGCCGCCGGCGTTCTTGAGGTCGGCCTCCAGGCTCGGCCAGCTCGTGATGTGGCGCCCCGAGGCCAGTCCGGCATTGATCAAAAGCCATGGACCATGGCAGATCGCCGCCAGTGTCCGCCCGGTGCCCGCGAAGTGGCTCACGAACTCGACCGCCTTGCGGCTCAGGCGCAGCTGGTCGGGATTGGCGACCCCGCCTGGCAACACCAGCGCATCGTAATCCTCGGGACGGGCGTCCTCGACGGCCTTTTCGACGGTGAATTGCGAACCCGGGGTCAGGTGGTTGAAGCCCTGGATCTTCTCGCCGCGCTTTTTCGGGGAGATGAGCTCCACGGACGCCCCGCGCTCCTCGAGGAACGCGCGCGGCTTTTCGTACTCGACCTGTTCCACGCCATCGGTCACAAGCATGGCTACGCGCTTGCCTTGCAGGCTTTTGGCCATCGCATCGTCTCCTTGGAAGCCATTGTCGGAGATCGCAGTATCAGGCAATCCAGGCGACGGTGGCCATCCGGCCGCAGACCGGGGTTTGGCGATAAGAATAGAGATCGGGGTCGCGGTAGGCATTGAATCCGCCCCCGTAGACCGCCGTGATCCCGAGCGCTTTGAGTTGCAGGCGCGCGAGCGCGTAGAGGTCGGCGCGATAGCGGCCCTCGCGCGTGGCCGTGAACGCGGCATGCGCGGCCGGCCCAAAGGCGCGGCGCAGCTCTTCGCCGACCTCATAGTCGCCGGCGCCTATGGCGGGCCCAAGCCATGCCGCGAGCCGCGCCGGCGGCGCCGGCAACGCCTCGACGCCGGCCTCGAGGATGCCGGCAGCCAAGCCCCGCCATCCGGCATGCAGCACCGCCACGCAGCGGGCATCGCGCGATGCGAGCACCACGGGCAGGCAATCGGCGGTCAGTACCGCGCACACGGTGCCGGGGCGCGCGCTAAAACTGCCATCGGCCTTTGGCGGCGCCGCCCACGGCTTGTCGGCATCCACCACCACGCGGCCATGGACCTGATCGAGCCATAGGGGCTCCGCGGCAAGGCCGCAGGCACGCGCCAGGATCGCGCGATTGGCCATCACGTGCGGCGCGTGATCGCCGACGTGCGCGGCCAGATTCAAGGAGGCGTAGGCGCCTTGGCTCACGCCGCCCGCGCGGCAGCTGGTGAAGGCGCGCACGCCGGATACGGGCCAGGTGGCCGGCAACACGCGGATCATGACGGGCCCCCGTCGCGCAGCCTCTCCACGAGATTCGCGAGATCATCCGGACGCGGGGACTCGAAGGTAAGCGGCTCGCCGGTGCGCGGATGACGCACCCTGAGGCGACGCGCGTGCAGGGCCTGACGCGCCAGCAGGTGGCGCGTGCGTCCCCCGCCATAGGTCTCGTCGCCCACGAGCGGAAACCCCAGATGCGCCATATGCACGCGGATCTGATGCGTGCGCCCGGAATGGAGCCGCACGCGCAGCAGGCTGTAGGCGCCAAGGCGCTCCAGCACCACGAAGTCCGAACGCGCCGGACGTCCATCGTGGCGCACGCTCATGCGCGTCCGGTGGCGCGCGTCGCGCCCTATGGGTGCCTCCACGAATCCCGTCGCCGGCGGGCTGCCGATCACGAGCGCCTCGTATTCGCGCCCCATCTCGCGGGTCTTTAACTGCGCGATGAGCGCCAGGCGCGCGATCTCGGTGCGGGCCACCACCAACAGGCCCGAGGTGTCCTTGTCGAGGCGATGCACGATCCCCGAACGCGCAAGCGGCGCCAAGTCCGGGACGTGATGCAGGAGCGCGTTTTGCAAGGTGCCGCCGGCGCAGCCGGCGCCCGGATGCACGACGAGCCCCGCGGGCTTGTCGATCACGATCAAGGTGTCGTCCTCGAACACGATCGCAAGCGGGATGTCCTCGGCCAGGACATCCGAGGGCGTCGGCGGCGGCAGATCGAAGGCCACGCGCAAGCCGGCGCGCACCGGCGCCGCCGCGTTCGCGGGCCGCGAACCTATGGTGATGCGGCCGTCGCGCAGCCAGTGCTGCAGCGTGGTGCGCGAAAACTGAGGCAGCCGGCGCGCCAGCGCGCGATCCAGCCTAAGACCGTCCTCGTCCGGCGATATCTCCAGGCAAAACCTGAACTCGTCTGTCAAACCCTTTTCGCTCACGTCAAATCCGGTTAAGCTTGCACCGGCATATCAGAGAGGTAGCCATGCTTCGTCCCCTGTCCCGCGTTTGTCTTGCCGTCGCCCTTGCGAGTCTTGCCGCCTGCGGCCGCGACCATCACAAGGTCCGTCACTGGCCAGCCCAGAGATTCTATACGCACGCGGTGAGCGCGCTCAAAGCCGGCAATTACCATCACGCGGTGACGCTGCTGGAGGAACTCGAGGGTAGCTATCCCTATGGCCGCTATGCCGCCCAGGCCGAGATCGTCGTCGCCTACGCCTACTACAAATCCGGCGAATCGGAT
>DAHWGZ010000114.1 GCA_027335965.1 Acidiferrobacter sp. | reverse complement strand
ATATCGAGCAAGGGCTGCAGGGCCTGCAAGGCCGCGGCCGGGTCGCGCAACAGCTCGCGCTCGGTGATCTCGACCACGAGCGGGTTGCGGGGGCCCGTCAGCTCGCCCAGGACATCGCATCCGCTAAAGGCCGACGCCACGCGCGCGAGCAGCTGGCGTTCCTGCAGGAGCGCGGCCGATACGTTGATGAACCGCAGGCGCCGGTCACCCTGCAGGCTCTGCACGCGGCAGCGCTCGAGGGCCTGATCGATGAGGGCCTGGTCGATGCGGCTCACCAGCCTCAGATCGGTGGCGGCGCCCATGAATTGGTCGGCGCCCAGGACCTGCCCATGCGGCAGGACGATGCGCGCGAGCCCCTCTTCCGCGACCGGCTGGCCGGTCTGCAAGTTGACGATGGGCTGATAGGCGGCATGCACGCGCTGATCGCTCAGGGCCGATTCCACCTCGGCCCCAAGCCGGCACAAGCCGATCTTGTTGGGACGCGCCGCGATCACCGTGTCGCGCCCCCGATCCTTGGCCTCCTGCAGGGCCGATGTCGCCTGGCTGATGGCGTCGCGCAGGCTTTGGCTGGTCTCCGGAAACGAGGCGGCGCCGGCGGTCAAGGTCACGCCGAGCGGCCTGCCGCCCGCCCCGAAAGGCTCCCGGGCCACGCGATCGAGCGCCACGCGCGCGAGCTGCAAGGCCTCGCCAATGCCCATGTCCGGCGCGAACACCAGGAATTCGTCGCTGCCAAACCGCGCCATGCGCGCGCCGCGCGGCAACGCCGACGCCAGCTGTCTTCCGACGTCGGCCAAGAGCGCGTCGGCGGTTTCGGCCCCGTGGCGGTCGTTCAATATGCGAAAGCCATCGATATCGAAGAGAACGAGGCCGTAGGGCCTGTCATCGGTGCCGGCAATGACGCGCTCCAGGGCGCGCAGGAAGGTGGCGCGCGGCGCGGACAGGGCGTTGGCCGGCGCGGCGGCACGGCGGCGCAGCGCGCGCCACTGCCATACCGCGAGCGAGCCCCCGATGGCGACCACGCCGCCCTGGATGGCCAGTCCATACCAAAACGCGATTTTTGCCCCCAGCAGGCCGATCCATGGGGCCTCCAGGAGTGCGCGCGCGCCCAGACCGCCCGTCCCCAGCCTCATGATGTGCGCCGCCAGCGCGAACCCGAGCCCTGCGAGCGCCCCGGCGAATGCCGGCGCCAGGGGCTGGGGGGCCTTGATGGTGAACCGGTGGCGCGGGTCCGTCGCCCACGCCCCTGGTGGTTTCGGTTGCCTGTCGTGATTGGTCATGAATGCCATCTCGCGACCCCTCCCCCGCCCGCCGCGGCCCGCCGCGCGCGCCGATCGGTACCGTCCATTATTGCTTCAAGAACCATGCCAGCGCCTCGCCCAGTTGCCGGGCCCCGAATACCGTGATGTCGCCGTGGGCGGCGCGCTTGGCGACATTCGCGGCCGGCACGATGGCGCGCTTGAAGCCGAGCTTCGCCGCCTCCCGCAGTCGCTCCTGGCCGCGGGGTACCGGACGCATCTCGCCGGCCAGCCCCACCTCCCCGAAGACCACGAGATCACGCGCCACCGGGCGATCCGTGAGGCTCGAGGCGCAGGCCAGCAGGACCGCGAGATCGGAGGCGGTTTCCGTGACCCGCACGCCGCCCGCGACATTCACGTACACATCGTGACGCCCCGTGGCATGGCCGCCATGGCGATGCAGCAGGGCCAGCAGCATGCCCAGGCGCTGGCCATCGAGCCCCAGCGCGACCCGCCGCGGATTGCCGCCCGGACTCTCGTCGATCAGGGCCTGGACCTCGACGAGCAGCGGCCGGGTGCCTTCCTGCGTCACCAGCGTGACGCTCCCCGGGGCATTATGGGCGTCCTGACGGAGAAACAGCGCCGAGGGATTGCTCACCTCGCGCAGGCCGCCCTCGGTCATCACGAACACGCCGATCTCGTTGACCGCCCCGAAACGGTTCTTGATGGCGCGGATCAGGCGGTAGCGGCTGCCGCTGTCGCCCTCGAAGTACAAGACCGCGTCGACCATGTGCTCGAGCACCCGCGGCCCGGCCAGCTGGCCTTCCTTGGTCACATGTCCCACCAAAAAGAGCGCCGTGTCGGTCTCCTTGGCGTAGCGCACGAGCGCGGCGGCCGCCTCGCGCACCTGCGCGACACTGCCGGGGGCCTGCGCGAGGTGCGGCAGATAGACGGTCTGGATCGAGTCGATCACCAGTACCCGCGGGGTCTCCAGGCGCGCCTGGGCGATGATCGCCTCGATATTGGTCTCGGCCAGCAGCTTCATGCCGGGCGCCACGAGCCCCAACCGCCGGCCGCGCAGGGCCACCTGTGCCGTCG
This sequence comes from Acidiferrobacter sp., assembly GCA_027335965.1. The sequence goes on along the minus strand of DAHWGZ010000114.1, from coordinate 3,316 downwards.
ATTCCTCGCCGGTCACATACAAGGCGTTCAGATCCGCGCTCATGGCCGCCAGCGTCTGGATCAGGATGGTCGATTTGCCGATACCGGGGTCGCCGCCCAGCAGCACCACCGAGCCCGGCACCACCCCTCCTCCCAGCACGCGGTCGAGCTCTTGAAGGCCGGACGGCCAGCGCGTCACACCCTCGCAGCGCACCTCCGACAGCGATATCGCGCGCTTGACGCCGGCTTGGGCCTCGGCGGCGGGGGTGGCGGCGCCCATCGCCACCATCGTATTCCAGGCGGCGCACGCATCGCATCGTCCGGCCCATTGGACCGAGCGCGCCCCGCACTCGCGGCATTGGTAGTAGCCGCGCGCCTTCATAGATATTCCCGCCGCGGGAGGCGCTGCGTGAGGCCGCAGAGCAGCGTGTAGGGGATGGTCCCGGCGGCATGCGCGATCTCCTCGACCGGCAAGCCCTGCCCCCACAGGATCACCTCGTCGCCGACCTGCGCCCCGGCCACGGCGCGCAGGTCGACCGTGAGCATGTCCATGGAGACCCGTCCTACGACCGGCGCGCGCCGGCCGCGCACGAGCACCGACACGGCTGTCTGGAATTCGCGGGGATAGCCATCGCCGTAGCCCACGCCCACGACCCCCACCGGCATATCCTGGGGGCAGCGGTACGCGCCGCCATAGCCGATCGCATCGCCCTCGCGGCGGTTGCGGACGCTGATCAGGCGGCTGCGCAGGGTCATGACCGGCTTCAAGCGGGCCGGCGCCTGCGCATTCATGGCAAGCGGCGAGGCCCCATACAGCATGAGGCCCGGCCGTACCCAGTCGGCATGGGCCGCGGGCCACTGCATGATCCCCGCGGAATTGGCAAGGCTGCGCCTAAGGCCCGGCACCGCGAGCCCCTCGAAGCGCTCGATCTGGCGTCGCGTGGCCGCCGAATCGGCATCCTCCGCGCACGCCAGATGCGACAGCAGGCCTTGGCGCGCGATACAGGGCAGGGCCGCGAGCTCGGCCATCACCGCGGGGACCTCGGCGGGCTCGAAGCCAAGCCGGTGCATGCCGGTGTCGATCTTGATCCACACATCGCAGCGGTCCCCGCCGCGCACGCCCTTCAAGGCCTCGACCTGATAGTGGTCATGGATGACCGGCGTCAGCCGTTCGCGCAGGATCACGGGGATTTCGCTGGCATCGAAGAATCCCTCCAGCAGGCAGATCTCCTGACGGATGCCGGCCTCGCGCAGTTCCAGCCCCTCCTCCAGGCTCGCCACCCCGAAGGCGTCGGCCTCGGCAAGGGTCTTCGCCACCCATGTGAGCCCATGGCCATAGCCATTGGCCTTGACGATGGCCATGACCCGCGCCCCGGTCAGGGCCCGTGCCTCGGCAAGATTATGGCGAAGGGCCGCGGCGTCCAGCGAGGCGCAGGCCGGCCTCATGCATAGGATCCATCATAGGCATGGGCGTCGGCGTGGTTTTCGAAACGCGTGTACTCGCCGAGATAGGTGAGCCGGGCCTTTCCGATCGGTCCGTTACGCTGTTTGCCGATGATGATCTCGGCCGTGCCCTTGTCCTCGCTCTCCTCGTTGTAGACCTCGTCGCGATAAATGAAGAAGATGACGTCGGCATCCTGCTCGATGGCCCCGGATTCGCGCAGATCGGACATCACCGGGCGCTTGTTGGGGCGCTGTTCCAGGGAGCGATTGAGCTGTGACAGGGCGATGAGCGGGACATTAAGTTCCTTCGCCAAGCTCTTGAGAGATCTGGTAATTCCCGATATTTCCGTGGCCCGGTTCTCGGTGCTTTCGGAGGCCTGCATGAGCTGAAGGTAGTCGACCACGATGAGTCCCAGGCCGTGTTCCCGCATCAGCCGCCGGGAGCGCGCGCGCAATTCCATGGGGGTGAGCGCCGGGGTGTCGTCGATGTACACCGAGGCCTCCGCCAGCATGCCCACCGCCGATGTCAGTCGTGGCCAGTCCTCGTCCTCGAGCTTGCCCGTGCGCAGTCTATGGGCGTTGATGCGCCCCAGGGACGACATGAGACGCATGGCCAGTTGCTCGCCCGGCATTTCCAGGCTGAAGATCGCCACCGGGAGCTTCAGGCCCACGGCGGCATTCTCGGCGATATTGAGCGCGAAGGCGGTCTTGCCCATCGATGGCCGTCCGGCCACGATCACGAGATCGCCGGGCTGGAGGCCCGAGGTCATGTTGTCGAGGTCGCTAAACCCGGTGGCCACGCCGGTGATCGTGGAGTTCGAGCGAAACAGGGTGTCGATGCGGTCGACCGCGGCGGTCAAAAGCGTCTTGAGGGGCCGAAAGCCCCCGCGGCGATTGCCGCTCTCGGTGATCGCGAAGACCCCGCGCTCGGCGTAGTCGAGCAATTCGACGGCGCTGCGACCCTCCGGCTGGTAGGCCTTGTCGCCGATATCGTTGACGACCTCGATCAGGCGCCGCACCAGGGCGCGTTCGCGCACGATGTCGGCATAGGCCTGGATATTGTTGGCGCTGGGGGTGTTTTCCGCCAGCGCCCCCAGGTAGCCAAGCCCGCCCACCGCCTCCAGGGAGGCGGCCCCGAGGCGCTCGCTCACGGTCACGATGTCGACCGGCCGCCCGTCTTCGTGAAGGCCGGCCACGGCCGCGAAGATGGTCTGGTGCTCGCGCCGGTAGAAATCGACCTCGGAAATGCGATCGGCGATGCGATCCCATGCCCCGGCATCGAGCAAAAGCCCGCCCAAGACCGCCTGTTCGGCCTCCAGGGATTGCGGGGCGGCCCGCACCCGCGGTTCCACGCCGCCGCGGATGCGCGGAGCGCCCGCGGACTTATCGGTCATGGTCTACTCCCCCGGCGACCGTGGCCGCCGATCCTAGGATTCCGCGACGACCGAAACGATGATGGTGGCCGTCACCTCGGGATGCAGGCCCACCTGCAGCTCGTGATCCCCGACGGTCTTCAATGGTCCATCGGGTAGCTCGATCTCGGCCTTGGTGATCTCGAAACCGGCGGCGACTATGGCCTCGGCGATATCGGCCGTCCCCACCGATCCAAAGATGCGGTCCTCGTCGCCGGCCTTGCGGACCAGCTGGATGGTGATCCCGCTCAGCCGTTCGGCGCGCGCCTGGGCGCTCGCCAAATGTTCCTGCTGGCGCCGCTCGCGTTCGGCGCGCTCGGACTCGAAGCGCGCCTTGTTCTCGGGGGTGGCGCGCACGGCCTTGCCCTTCGGGATCAGGAAGTTGCGCCCGAAGCCGGGCTTCACGGTCACCTGGTCGCCGAGGTCTTTGCCCGTCAAATCACGGAAGGTCTCGACGTCCGCCCGACGATCGCCATCACGCG
>DAHWGZ010000113.1 GCA_027335965.1 Acidiferrobacter sp. | reverse complement strand
TGCGTCTGACGCGGCTTTTGTCGCAAGGACTTCAGAGGCGTCTCGACCCTTTCCTGATGCTGGATTTCTTTGGCAGCGAGGACGCGGCTGACTATCTGGCGGGATTTCCCGATCACCCTCATCGCGGTTTCGAGACCATAACGTATATGCTCGAAGGGCGCATGCGCCATCGTGACAATGCCGGTCACGAGGGATTGCTGGCGACCGGGGGCATGCAGTGGATGGTCGCGGGTCGAGGCGTGGTGCATTCGGAGATGCCTGAGCAGGAGGCCGGGCGCATGGCGGGCTTCCAGCTGTGGCTGAACCTCCCGGCGCGCGACAAGATGGCAAGCCCCTGGTATCGCGACTTCGCGGCCGCCGACCTACCCTGCGCCAACGGCGCCGGCGGCGCTCGCGCCATCGTGCTTGCCGGAACGGCGGAAGGCGTGGCCGGGGCCGTGCAACGCGATATGACCGAGCCGCTCATCCTGGATCTGCAGCTGCCGGCCGGCGCTTCCTGGTCCCAACCGCTCCCCCCGGGCCATCACGCGTTTGCAGTGCTCTATGCCGGACGGGCGGTCGTCGGCGAGCAGGCGCTGACGCTGGAGGCGCTCGCGGTATTGGACGATGATCCGTCGGCCGACGGCGTGATCGTGAGCGCCCAAGAGGAGGCGCGCGTGTTCCTGGTGGCCGGCCGCCCCTTGCGCGAACCCATCGTACAGTATGGCCCGTTCGTCATGAATACGCGCGAGGAGATCGCCGCGGCCGTGCAGGATCTGCGCGAGGGGCGCTTCGGCTAGCGACCAGGGTGGCGCCGGAACGGGATCGGGGTCCCCGGCTCGGGGGCTGGGGGCCTGGGTGTTGCCCGTCGAGGGGCGGCATCGCCCGCTGTCTCTTGTCGCGATTTTTGCAAGCGCGAGCCTTGTCGTTCGGCCAAAAGGTTTTATACTGACACGGGTCACATGGGCCGTTAGCTCAGTTGGTAGAGCAGCTGACTCTTAATCAGGTGGTCCCAGGTTCGAGCCCTGGACGGCCCACCAATCACACAAGAAAAATCACGCACGCCCATCCACTGCCCGTGTTGCGCTGTGGACCCCAATCGCCTGCGGGACGTTCGTCCGCATACCTTGTGGGCCGCTTTGATGAGGCTGCCGGTTTCCGCCGCCGAGTGGTGGCCGGTGACGCGCCGACTGGTGTCCGGGCAAATCCCGACGATTCTCGAAGCGCCCCTGCGGCGGCGCGCGGCCGCCGCCCAAAGGCGCGCCTCGGGTCACGCGCCCGCGCTCGCCGCCGGGTCCCGGGCGGTCCGGGCCGCCTGATCTTCATCGGCGAAGAGGCGCTCCCGCCAAGCCCCCTTCAGGGGCCACTCAACGGTGTGGGCGTGCAGGCAGAGGAAGATGTGGGCGCGCGCATGATCGCCCAGGCGACGGTTTTCGGGGGCCCCGCATTGCCAGCCATGCGGCCGGCAATGCCAGCCATGCGGCCGGCAATGAGAGGTCGGGCTCAAGGCTTTCGGATGGGGCGCCGCCAACTTCCATTGGATGGGGTCCTGGCGGGCCGGGAGCCAGTCCGTGGCGGCATCGCAATCGTTGTCCGTGACATCCGCCATTCCAAACATATCGGCCATGGTGGAAACCACAACCGCAATTCGGAGATTAAATTGCGTAGTTGATTTCCTTTTGACGTTGTCTTATATTGAAATCCAATTTCGTGATTGACTAAGCCAATCCATGAAACCCTCCCAAATCCTCCAAAGCCACTGCGTTGCCGTGCTGCGAATGGCCGCGCGTCCCGGTGCCCGGAGCGTCCGCGTATCGGGTCTCGTCCTGCAAGGTAAAAACACCGCAGACGGTGACGTGGACCTCGTGGCGGACGTTCCGCGGGGCGCGACTTTTCTCGATGGGGCGCGCCTGCCGAATGCCCTTACGAAAGAGATCGGCGTGTCGGCGGACGTGCTGACCGCGCTGGATCTTCCCCGCAAATTCCGCGAGCAGGTGGTCCGAGAGGCGCGCGCATCATGAGCAAGGAGTCGTGCGACCAGGGCCGCCTGGAACATAGTCAGGGCGCCACCGACAAGATGGATCGCGACGGGGCCGGCAAGAGCGCAGCGGATCCCTGGCTGACGAGCTTGTTGAAGGCGGCGTGATCCGTAATGCCGCAATCATCGACGAGGCGGCGACCGGGCTGAGCGCCATAGGGAAGACCGCGCAGGGTGACGTGGCCTGGAACGCGATCTTCGGTATGCGCAACCGCCTTGATCCATGGCCATGTCAACGGGAACCTACAGATCGCGTGCGATACCGCGGAGGAGGGGCTTCCGGGGTTCTTGGCGAAGGGGAAAAGCCTCATGAAGCGCGACCTGGAATCGTCTCTGTGTCGAAGCCCGGTGGACATTCCTTGCCTGACCGATGGGTCCGACGCCCACGTATTTCGTGAAAATTAATAAAATGATAGTAGTCGCAGGAAGGCACGACCAGAAGGAATCATGGCGTGCATTGTCGATAGCACAAAATAGGGTTCCGCTCTCTGAAGCAGTCGCCGTTGAGTGAGATGGAGGGCAATAGCTTGTTGCGTATTATGGGAATGGTACCGGTCACGGAAGGCGCGGCCTCGAAGGCCGGGATGTTGGCCATCTTATCGGCCACGCACATCCATTTCAATCGGGCCATGATGCGGCTTTGTGTACTCGGGGTTCTCGCTTGCGGACGGGCAATCGGCGTCTTCGTTCACTGCAAACGCGACGCCGCCTTCCTCGGGGTGCTGCCCTGATGGACCAATCTCTCCCCTTTGCGGAAATCGTCCGGCCTATCCTGTCCGAAGAGCGGCGGCTGGAGCTATGGCCAAGGGATATCGCTCTGCTGGCGACGGTCAAGCACGAAATCGAGCGAAACCCGGACGGGCTTCTGACCATCCCCTATTCCGCCATCCAGGATTTGAGCAGTCGCATCGATGTTCTCGACGTGAAGGATCCGCAGGCAGCCGAGCGGCGCATGAGCGAGAGCATGACCCGCCTTCTGAATGCGGGCTGCCTGACGAAGGCAGACCTTACGCGTTTGCGTCTTTCTGGCGATGCGGAATACCAGCTCACCTCCCTCGGGGAATCCATCGCGGAATGGCATGTCGCCCAATCCCGCTTCTCGGGCGAACCGCTGACGGCCATCTTCAAGGCCTTCATTAACCAGCTGACGACGATCGTCGAAGACGCACAGAAGGCGACGACCCCGGACGATTGGCATTTCGACGTCATTTCCCAGATGCAGCATGCCCTGCGGGATATGCTCGTCAGCATGCATCGGCACCAGAACGCCCTGGATCGCCGCCATGCGGAAATGCGCGAATTCATCCCGACGCTTCTGACCGCCAACAATGAGGAATCGATCAACCAGTGCGAAGAGCAGCTCTCCCAGGTCATCAAGACCATCGATGACCTCCAGGAGGCGGTTCTCAGTTCTACCAGCACGGCATTTTCTTTGATCGACAGGATCGCGGAACTGGCGAAACCGCATTCGTCGAAGGGCTTTGATGCGGCTTATGACGATCTGGCCCGTCGCCTGCAATCGACCAGCGCATGGATAACCCAACGGGCCATCGACTGGATGGACCATCACAGCGTCGTTCACTCCTTTCTTCGGACGATCATTCGCGTGGACCGCCAAAAGCGCATCACCGACGCGCTAAAGCGGGCCATTGCCGAAGCGCCCGGTTGGTCGCTCGAGGTCGCCGATGAGCCACGCTTCCTGCGGATGAGGGATGATGTGGAGAGGGCCGGACCTTCCAAGCCTCCCCCGCGCGCGGCGAAGAAGCTCAAGGAGCGCAAGTTTGACGAAGTCCCGCCGGATGCCATTCCGGACCTGCTGATCGGTTACCTGCGGGCGGATCTGGCCAACGGCGAGGCGCGCGCCTCCAACCTGTTCTCGGCGGTTCTCCCGGAAATGCCCAATGAGTTTCGGATTGCCGCCTATTTTGCTTGGCTGATCGGGCGGATGGTGGAGGCCGGCAAGCTCGACCCGGACGTCAGGGACTGGAAGCGCGTGACTCCTCACATAGAAATCGAAGAGCTAAGGGTGACGAAGTGAACTACTTGGATAAGCGCTTTGTCGACGTGGATGTGGTGCTGCGCCGCGGCGGACACATTAACCGGTCCAGCCTCGTTGCCTATGACTGGTTGTGCAAAAACCACGATGAGCTCAAAGGTTTCTACGCAAATTACGGGGCGACCTTGACGCAACACCAGGACGGGTTTTTCTTTTTGACCGCCCCGAACGCAAAGTTGCGGTCGCGTCTGCTGCCAAAGACCTGCGTTCATCTGGGCATATTCATCGCGCTCAAGGCGAGGGACCCGGAAATCACCCGGCTCTCGGGTTGGATACAGACGACACAGATTCTCCATGAGATCGAGACCACGGTGCCCAAGGATGTTCTGCAGCAAGTCTACGCGCCGGGACGCAAGGAAAGCGTGGTGGACGACCGAATCACCCTCGCCATCGGGGGTGCCTTGAAAATTCTGGCGGACCTTTGTTTCATAGAAATCCGTGGCGACCGCTTCCGGCCCTTGGAAGCCATCAACCGGTTTGCGGAATTCGCCAGGCATGACAATGCGCCTGACGAAAACGCAAGGATCAGGATGACAATCGAGAGAGGCGTTGTGTTCCACGATGCCGGTTCCGACGAAGAAGATGGGGAGGACGACAGTGGCATCGACGACGCCCAGAATTGATCGTATCGCCTACATCGGCTGGCGAGGCGTCGAAGGGTGCGAGGTCCTCGACCTGGATGACGGCCCGCTGACGGGCCTGGTGGGGCCGACCGGCGCCGGCAAGAGCACCCTGACCATGTGCCTGGGCTACGCCTTGTTGCCCGATCGGAAGGCGCTCAATATCCGCCCGATTTCCGAGGTGAAGGATGCCCGGAAAGCGGGGGTGGATGTGTTGGCTGAAAGCATCGATCCCCGTTATGGTTTTGCGTATGTCGCCCTCGACATCACCACCAGGGCGGGGGGCCGGCTGGTCGCGGGGGTCTACATCGAGCCATCCGACGGCAGTGCCGAATTCAAGCGCTGGCTGATCCGCGACCCTCGGGGGTTGGAGCTCAACGCCATTATGGCGAAAGAGGACGGCGAGGAAGAGGTCTTCCCACCGTTCGCCGACTTTAAGCGCCATTGCGCCGCGCGCGGCCTGGATGTCTCCGACCGCAATACGGTGGGGGAATATTGCCAGGCCCTTTACGAGGCAGGCATTCTACCCTCCGGCATGTCCATGGGACACGACCGAAGCCTTTATGCCAGCTTGATCGAGGCCACGTTCAAAGGCGGCGTCTCAAATGACATAGTGTCCCGCCTGAAGGACTATCTTCTGCCGAAGGACACCCAGGTCTCCGACATCGTGACGGGCCTCCAGGATTGCACCAACGAGGTCGTCATGACCAGGAGCGAGATTGCCTCGGCGGAAAAAGAACTGTCGCTGCTTCAGTCCACCTATGGGGTCGGCAAGGAGATCGTGCTGCACTCTCTGCGCTGGATGATGGAATCCGCCAGCCGTCTTGCGGAAAGCGCCGAAAAAGATCGGTCGGACATGGCGAACATGACGGCCGCCCATGAGCAGCTATCCGCCGACGTTCCACGCATAGGCCAAGAAATCAAGCAGGCCGAAGAGACCAAGAAAACGGTGCTGAACGTGGCCCTG
>DAHWGZ010000112.1 GCA_027335965.1 Acidiferrobacter sp. | reverse complement strand
GCGATATCGGGCGTTATTCGCTAATCGAAGGGCGCCGAACACCACTAAGATAAATCCCAGAGTAATAGGCGTCCCTCCCCGCCTGTTGTTCTGCCTGGGTCCCGGACTTGTCCGGGGCCCTCTTTTGCGACTTGCATTTTGGAGAGACCCCTTAAGATGTCTCCATCTTAACTGCCAGGCGTTAGCCCATGCCCTCCCCCGTCATTTGCGTACTGGATACCGAGACCACGGGTCTTGACCCTGCCAACGGTGCCGTTGTCGAATTTGCGGCGTGCGTCGTGCACACGCAAGACGGGGTGTGGGCGCCCTCCGAGGTCTTTTCGCGGTTCGTTCATCCTGGTATGCCGATCCCGCCGGAATCCAGCGCCATTCACCATATCGTGGATGCGGATGTCGCCGACGCCGCGCCCCTGGCCCACGTCCTTGACGCGTTTGGGCTCTGGCTCGCGAGCCGTGGCATTACGCCGGCTCTGTTTGCTGCTCATAACGCACCATTCGACCGCGGATTTCTGGGCCCGCTTGCGCAGAAGTATCCCGAGGTCTCCTGGCTATGTACCCAGCGACTGGCCCATCATCTGCTGCCGGGCTTACCGTCCTACAGCAATCAAGCGCTTCGGTATCGGCTCCAGCTCGCGCCTCAGTTCGCCCTGGCCACTTCATGTGGCGGACGCACCGACCCTCATAGCGCCGCGGGCGACGCGATTGTCACGGCTGGCCTCTTGTGCCACGAGCTCGGGCTGGCGCGGACCCGCCTTCCCGAGGTCCGCGGGTTGCGCCAATTGGCCCAATACGCGGCGGCCCCCTACCTCATCGAGCGCATGCCGTTTGGCAAGCACAAGGGGGAGACTTTCGCGGATCTACCAGCGGACTATCTCGACTGGCTCCAGCGCACGACGACGGACGCGGACATCCTTTTTACCATTGCGCACCGGAGGGAATTGCATGCCGCGTCTTGTTCGTAAGCCGTTCAAGCCTCCTGGTAAGACGAGGCGCTTTCCGATTCCGCCCAATCGTCGCCATCAGGATCGGCGGCGACGTGAAGAGCGGAGGCCTCCACGCGCCTGGGAGGATTGTGGGTCAACTACCCCGCCCTAAACGGCGGAGCTCGAAGGTCAATTACCCCGCGCTAAACCACGGGGTTGCCGAAGCGGGGGATCGCTGATGCATACACACGCCATTCACACCTTTTCGTTCGCGTCTCGCCCTATGTTTGTCCCGACCACCGTCGGGGTCACTGTCATCACGCCAGATGACTCCATGGCGCCCGGCGACCCAATTGTTCTCCTTACAGAGCTTGCGCGCGTCAATGCTGGTCGCAGCGTCACGAACGCCATTGAGGACCTGGCGACCGCGGTCCGGCGGATACTGCTCGATCCGCACGGGCGAGTGTTGGCCGAGACAAACCCCAAGGATATCGTCTGGCTCGAGATGTATAGCGACACCCTCTCGTACCGCGACGCCGGACTGGGACTCACCCTGGATTTGGTAGAACTGGAGTGGACTGGAACACACTATCGCCGGCCCCAATGGACTCGGCTGCTGCATCGACCGACCCCGTTCGAGGCGGTGCTGCCTGCGCGTGTGGCGCGGCGCTTGGCATGGCTTGGTGCCGACACTCTGGCAGGCCTCGACGCGGAGGTTCGGCAGGCGGAGGGGAAATTCGAGGCCCAACTGCGAGATCTGGCGTCTTCGGAATACGACGCCTCCGCTACCAGCGACACCGTTTCGTGATGGCCCTCCACCTCGATCTCACAAAATATTCCACGGGAGTTGGAAGTGGACGCCTCTGGCCCGACTCGATCTCTGACATGTCCATCGTAGGATAGCCATGCGCGCAATCCTCAATCTCCGCGATACCAGCTTAGGCCCCGACCACGTCTATGTCGGTCGCCCGTCCCCTTTGGGTAACCCGTACGAGATCGGGCGTGACGGCGATCGGGCCTCCTGTATCCAACAATACGCGATCTGGCTCGAAGCGCGTGTGCGCGAGCGGGACCCCGTGGTGCTGACCGCCTTGCTCGGTATCAGCGCTACTGACGCCTTGATTTGTCATTGCGCCCCAAGACGCTGCCACGCCGAGGTCATTGCTCAAGTCCTGACGCGTACTGACTGGCGACCACGACCGGAATCGACCCGGCGCTATGCTGGTATCGGCTCGCGGGCGACACCGCCAGCGGTTCTGACGCTCATGACCGGTGTCGCGCGGCGTCTTGCCGAGCGCGGCTATACCCTGGTCTCGGGAGGTGCCCCTGGCGCCGATGTTGCATTCGAGCGAGGAGCCGACCACAAACACATCTTTCTTCCCTGGCACGGGTTCCAGTCTCGGCCGCCCGCGGCGTTCGACCATGACCAACCGAGCGCCGAGGCCTTCCGGGTCGCGGCTTACCTCCATCCAGCCTGGGAGCGCCTTTCTTCGGCGGCCCAGAAGCTCATGGCGCGCAACACCCATCAGGTTCTGGGGGCGGATTTGCGCAGCCCCGTGGATTTCGTGGTGTGCTGGACGCCGGATGGGTGCGAAAAAGAGGAGGACCGGAGCCGAAAAACGGGGGGGACCGGACAGGCCGTCGCGCTTGCCAGCCGTTGGGGCGTCCCCGTGTTCAACCTTCAGCATGGGCGAGCGACCCTGGACCGGCTGGCGACCCACCTTGCGGAGTAGTCCACAGCATCATTTTCGTGGAGGTGACCACGTAACTGAATGCTGTACGCGTCAACTAAATCGTGAAGGCGCAATTCACTGTAAGCCATACCTAATGCGATACGGGATGCTACGTCCATGAGTGGCATATTGTCATGACTGCCTGATGCGTGCGCGATCTCTCTCCATTGCTGGCGCACGCCACCCCCGATGGCCACTTCAATTTCCCCCATCCGTGGCCAGGTCAAATTCCCCCAGCTGACCGACAGGACGTGTGGGATTGTTACGCGCCCGCGATGGATTTGGCAAGGCGGCGCGCGGCATCTTTCAGGCGATAGCTGTGCCCCGCGAACTCAAGGAAGGCGCCGCGGTGCATCAGCCGATCGAGGATGGCTGTGGTCAAGGGCGCATCACCCAGATAGCGCTCCCAGTCGGTGATGACACGGTTCGATGTGATGAACGTGCTGAGTCGGCGCTTGTAGCGCCGGTGCACAAGGGCCTGCAGTTGATCCGCGTTGTCGGCGCCCATCTGGCGCGTGAGGAACAGGTCGTCCAGGATCAGGAGGTCGGCGTCGCAGGCTGCCTGCCAGAGGCGGTGGCGCGCAGGGCCTTCGCTCACCACGAGCTCCCCGAGTAAGGTGTCGGCCTCAGCGTACAGCACCCGATAGCCCGCGCGCACCGCGGCATAGGCGATGGCCTTGGCGATGTGACTCTTGCCGGTCCCTGGGGGGCCGATCAGGATCGGGTTCTCACCTTCCCGCACGAACTTCAGGGTATGGAGATCGAAGCAGGCGCGCTTGGGGATCTTGGGGTTGTAGCCCCAATCAAACTCCTCGAGCGAGACCCGCTCATCGAGCCCCGAGAGCTTGAAGTGGCGCTCGAGGAGGCGCGAGCGCCGGGTGTCGAGTTCATCGTGCAAGAGCGCCGAGAAGGTCTCGAGGAAGGAGAGGTTCGCGGCCTGGGATTCCACGACCCGCGTCTCCAGGGTGGCGCGGATACCGGACAGCCGCAGTTGCTTCAAGGCCTTTTCCATTTCGATCAGCGACATAGTCATACCAGACTCCTTAGGTGTGGTGGGTGATACGGGTTACGCATCCGAACGCGCATGGCGCTTGAAGAACGCGGCATAAGTCGCGGTCTCGCGGATGAGTTCATGGTGTTGCGTGAGCGTGGGGGAAGCCGCGGGGGCACCGCCCGACTGAGCCTGCGTCTCCATCGCCTGGAGGACGGCCACGAGCCGCTGCTCGGCCATCGCCTGGACGGCCTTGTACGTGCCAGTGCCACGCTCGATGGCCATCGCGCAGGCCTGCTCGAGGATGGTGGCGGGGTAGCGCCGACGCAGGCCAACGATACCCTACAGGGCGCGCTGCCCCGGGCGCCCGCGGCGCTCGAAGAGCCCCTGACAGAGGGCGTGCGTGTGGGGGCCGATGGCCTGGGCCTGGGCGAGGATTCGGTGCGTCTGACGCGAGGGATTGAACAATCGCTCGGCATCCGGCAGCTGCACCGCGCCTTGGTGGGCAGCGCGCGGATGACGGCGGATGAGGGCCAGGGTCTTTGCGTCGCGGATCTCGATCTCGTGGGCATAGAGGCGCACGAGCACGAGAGTGCCGATCGGCGCCGGACGCGCCGCATACCATGCGCCCGCGACCTGCACCGTGGTGTCGTCCTGCACCGTACGGGTGCCCTCGCTGAAGTACCGGAAGCCTGTGAGCGGCAGGGGCTGGAGATGCGGCCGCTCCTCCTCGAACATCTCCTGGACCTGGCGCTTGGTGCGGCCGTGGATGCGTTGCGAAGCCCAGGTCTCCTCCCAGCGTGCGAGGAACGCGTTTTGGTCGTCCAGGGACTCGAAGCGCCGACCCTTGAGGGCGGTGGACTGGGTATGCTGGATGGCGTTTTCCACGGTGCCCTTGCGGTTGGGATCCCGCACCCGTGCCGGGTCGGCGACCACGCCGTAGTGGGTGAGCATCGCGGCATACAGCCGATTCAGCTCCGGTTCGTAGAGATCGGGGGTGATCACGCCTTCACGGAGATTGTCCGGGACCACATAGCGGCAGGACCCACCGAAGGAGCGCCAGGCCTCCTCATGCGGCCCGCCCAGGCCTCGGAGCTCGACTTCCAGACCACGCGGCGAAACGAGCGGCGCGAGTATTTGAGCGTCATCACAAAGAGCCGCGGGCGGCGATACCTTCCGCTGAGCGGGTCGCGCGTAAGCGCACCCTCGCCGTAATCGACCTGGGCCTCCTCAGCGGGGCGAAACTCCAGCCGGTCAAAGGCCTCCGGCGCTTTATGCTTCAGGTGGCGGCAGAAGCGCTTGACGCTGTTATAGCGGTGGCTAAAACCGAAGCGGTCGACCAATTCCTGGTAGATTGCCGTCGCGTTGCGCCCAAGACGCACCTGCGCCTCGATCCAGGCGCGATGATCCTCGCAGGCCGAACGGGCGGGGGACACCACGGGTTCGACGACCAAGTCGCCCCCCATAGCCGGTGGCCGGGGTGGGGGATTTTGCCCGCGGGGGCCGGTGGCCATGGGGGAATTTGCCGGGGGCTCGGTCACAGCCTGGGCGAGCCGGCGGATTGTTTTGCGATCGACGCCGATCTTGCGGGCGATCTCGTGTTGCGAGACGCCGCGCTCCAAGAGCGCCAGTGAAGTGGTCCCTACGCAGCGGACCTCATAGACGGGTCTTGATCTGGGTGTTGCATTCTGCGCGCATACTCGTTGGGCGACAAGTATCCGAGTGATGAGTGCAGGCGGACAGGATTGTAGAATCCGTGGATGTATTGCGCGATCGCTCTGTGGGCGTCCTGTTTTGTCGCATACGGCTCGGTCGCTTCTTCGGTCTTCAGTGTTGCGAAGAAGCTCTCCGAGACCGCATTGTCCCAGCAATTTCCCTTGCGACTCATGCTGGCCACCATGCCAAGTGCGCCGAGAGCGTTGCGGAAATCATCGCTGGCGTACTGGCTGCCGCGGTCGGAATGAAACACCGTACCGGATGGCGGTGTCTGGAGATGGCAGGCATTGCGCAGCGCATTGAGCACCAGCTC
>DAHWGZ010000111.1 GCA_027335965.1 Acidiferrobacter sp. | reverse complement strand
GGGCTTGCCGAAGACCTCCGCCGCCTGGTCGATGAGCTGCCGGCGCCACTGGGTCACCTGGTTCGGGTGGACCTGATGTTTGGCGGCGATCTCGTGGATAGTCTTTTCCCCGGCCAGGGCCTCAAGGGCCACCTTGGCCTTGAATTGTGGGGCGTGATTACGACGGGTCTTACTCATAGGATTTCTGCTCCTTGTTGCGTTACTGTAAGGGCAGATATCCACCTAAGCTAGTGTCCAAGAATTGGGGGCCACTTCTGACTAGCCGGCGGTCCGACCGCGCCGCCCGGCGCCAGTCTGTCGGCGCGGGCCGTATTTAGCGGGCCCGAGCGACATCCCCTTAAAACGGTTTCCCTGGAGCATGCCTCCACTGTGCCCCCCCTTGAAAGGCACCCGTTGTTGGGGCTCGATGGGACCTATGAGTCGGTTGTGTCCGGTGGCGCCAGGGCAAGCCATTCCAAAACGGCCTCCTGGGTTTCCTTCAGGCCTTCTCGCGAGAGGGTCGAAAACGGTAGCAGGTAGGCGGTCTCGGGGGCGACCCTCGCCAGTTCGCGAACGATGCGTTGGCGTTCGCCGCGATTGATCTTGTCGGCCTTCGAGAGCAGGATCAAGATGGGAATGTCGTTGCGGCTTTGGAGCAGGGCGTGATCTTCGGCCTTCAGGCCCTGCCGAATGTCGGCGAGCAGCACGAGCCCCTTTAGGCTGCGGCGTTGCGCAAGGTACTCGGTCGTGAGCGCAAAAAAGGTGTGACGCAACGCCTGCGGGACTTTGGCGTAGCCATAGCCGGGGAGGTCGACCAAGCGGTGTCCCGGCGAGAGCGCGAAGACGTTCAGTTGCTGCGTGCGCCCCGGGGTCTTGCTCACGCGCGCAAGCCCTGTCTGTCCGGTCAGGGCGTTCAGGGCGCTCGACTTGCCGGCGTTCGAGCGGCCGCCGAACGCCACCTCCGCGCCGGCGTCCGGGGGGAGGTCGCGCACCCGCGGGGCGCCGAGCAGAAAGACTGCGTCACGCAGCGTCGGCATGGCGCTCCGCGATCTCGGCCAACAGCCGCTCGCCCTCCGTCCCGAGGACCTCCGCGCGCCAGCCGTGCGCGAGGTTGCCGGGCGCGGCGCCCTGCGCGATCTCCTTCAAGGTCCGGCGCGAGCCCACGATGCCCCCCTGGATGCCCAAGGCCTGGGCGCGCGCGTCGACGAGGGCCGCGAGCGCCTGGTAGAGCCGCTCCTCCTCGGGATCGAGGCGCGCCGCGGGCCAGGGATGGAGGGGGTGATCCGGGGCCTCCTGGACCACGTTCAGCATGGGGTCGCCCAGGCGGCGGACCTGCCGCTCGTCGAGCCCGCGCCGCTGGGCCAGGTCCGCGCGACCCTTCGGCGGCCGCGCGGCAAGATCCATCAAGACCGCGTCCGGCACCACCCACGCGCGCGGCAGGTCGGCCTCGCGGGCGGCGTCCTCGCGCCACAGCAGCAGGGCCTGAAACAGGGCCTGGCCGGGCGGCGACAGGCTCGCGCCCTGCCGGTAGCGACGCACCAGCTGTTCGGGCGAGAAGCGATAGAGCCCGGGGTCGTTCAGGGCCGCGCAATCCTCGACGAGCCACGCGGTGCGCCCCAGGCGTTCGAGTTCCGCGAGCAGCGCCTCGCGCAAGGCATCGAGATAGCGCACGTCGTCTTGCGCGTAGGCGAGCTGGCGATCGCTCAGGGGGCGCGCCGCCCAGTTGGTGCGCGTGGCATCCTTGGCGAGCTCCACCTTGAGCCGCTGCGCGACCAGGTTCGCATAGCCGATCTGCTCGTCGTGGCCGACGAGCGCCGCCGCCATCTGGGTGTCGAACAACGGCGCCGGCAGGATGCCGGTCTCCTGCAACAGCAGCTCCAGGTCCTGCCGGCCGGCGTGCAGGATCTTGACCCCCGGACCCGCGAGCGCCTGGCCCAGGGGCGTGATGTCGAGAGGCAGGGGATCGACGAGCGCCATGGCGTCGGGGGTCGCGACCTGCACCAGGCAGAGCTTCGCGTAGTAGGTGCGCTCGCGCACGAATTCGGTGTCGAGACCCGTCCAGGGAGACGCGGTGATCGCGGTAGAAAGCTGGGCGAGTGCCGCGCCGTCTGTCAGAAGTTCGGTCATGGGTCGGCCAGTGTAGAGGGATGCGGCGTTTTGTTCCAGCCGCGAAGCAGTTTATCATCCGCCATTATGTCCTCGCCCTCGCCCGTATCCCGCTCGCGTGCGTGCCCCTAGATGCGGGCGCTGCTCAAACTGTTTCTCAATATCGGGTTTTTGGTGGGCCGCCCGCAGGACCTTCCGGCCTCGCGCGCCCTGCTGGCGCTCGTCGCGGCCTTGGCGCTGGCGACGAACTATGCCGTCGACACCGGGTTTTCACATAACATCCAGCGGCTTGGCTTCGCCACCGCCCAGACCGCCCTGCTCGCCCTGTGGGTCGCGGCCTTCATCGCCATGCGGAGGCTGTGGGTCCGCTACGGGCAGACCATGACCGCGATCTACGGCAGCAACGTGCTCATCAATCTCGTCACCTGGCCCTTGTCGCTTGGCCACGGCTTCGGCGCCCTGGGCTCCGAGGTCCTGGCCATTGTCCTCGCGGTGTGGTTCACGGTCATCGTCACCAAGATCCTCTGGCATGCCCTGGAGCTTCCGCTCCCCTTGAGCGCGCTCATGACCTTGACCGGGATCTTCGTGAGCGGCTGGATCCTTATTACCCTCTTTCCTTTACCCAAGAGCTGATGCGCATCCATATTCTCGGAATCGGTGGGACATTCATGGGAGGGCTCGCGCTGCTGGCGCGGGCCTCGGGCCTCGATGTGACGGGATCCGATCGCGGGGTCTATCCCCCGATGAGCGACCAGTTGCGAGCGAGCGGCATCGCCGTCACCGAGGGCTACGAGGCCCTGCCGACCCCGACCCCGGACCTGGTGGTCATCGGCAACGCCCTCTCGCGCGGCAATCCGGCGGTGGAGGAGGTCTTGAACGCCGGCATCCCCTACGTCTCGGGCCCCCAGTGGCTGGCCGAGCATGTCTTGCGCGATCGCTTTGTCATCGCCGTGGCCGGGACCCACGGCAAGACCACGGTCACGAGCCTCGTTGCCTGGATCCTGGAGCAGGCCGGGCTCGAGCCGGGATTCCTGATCGGCGGCGTGCCGCAGGACTTCGGGGTGTCGGCGCGGCTTACGCCGTCCCGCTTCTTCGTGGTCGAGGCCGACGAATACGACACCGCGTTTTTCGACAAGCGCGCCAAGTTCGTCCATTATCGGCCGCGGGCCCTGGTCCTGAATAACCTGGAGTATGATCACGCCGACATCTACCCGGATCTCGCGTCGATCTCCCGGCAATTCCAGCATTTACTGCGCATCGTCCCCGGTACCGGCCTGATCGTCGCCAACGGCGCCGATCAGGCCCTGGCCGACGTCATCGCCACGGGCGTCTGGACCCCCGTCGAATACTTCTCGCGGGCCGATGGCTGGGAGGCGCGGCTGTTGGCCGCCGATGGCGGCGCCTTCGAGGTGAGCCTGCGGGGACGCGTGGTCGGCACCGTGCAGTGGGCCCTGGCCGGCCGCCACAATGTCGCCAATGCCCTGGCGGCGGTGAGCGCGGCGCATTTCGCCGGGGTCCCGGCAGAGACCGCGTTGCAGGCGCTCGCGAGCTTTCGGGGGGTGAAACGGCGCCTCGAGGTGTATGGGCGCGCGCACGACATCACGGTCTATGACGATTTCGCCCATCACCCGACCGCCATTCATGCCACGCTGGAGGCCCTCAAGGCGCGGGTCGCGCCGGCGCGCGTCCTGGCCGTCCTCGAGCCGCGCTCCAACACCATGCGACAGGGGGTGCATCGCGAGACCCTCGGCCCATCGCTGGCCCTGGCCGATGCGACCTATGTCTATGCCCCGCCGGATATCGGATGGGACGTCGAGGCGGCGCTCGCCGGCCTGGGCGACCGCGCGCGCGTCTATGGCAGCCACGAGGCGCTGATCGCGGGGCTCGTCGCCGACGCCCGCCCCGGCGACCACGTCCTCATCATGAGCAACGGCGGATTCGCGGGTCTCCACGGCCGCCTGCTCGCGGCCCTGGGGGCTAGCGCTTGACGCCGCCCCCATGGATGTACTGGGAGAAGCCGGCGACGTCGTTGCTGACGCGTCGGAACAGGTGGTCGAGGCTGATCACGGCATGCTCCAGGAGGTTCACCGCGATATAGGGGTGCTCGACCCGTATGCGCTTGTACTTGGCGCGCGAGAGCAGCAGCACGCGCGTGTCGTCGGATTTCGCGCGCATGCGCGCCGAGCGCGGCTTGCGGTCGAAAAACGACATCTCGCCCATGAGCTCGCCCTCGGTCATGCGCCCGACCTCGCTTTCCTGGCCTCCCTCGTCGTAATAGAGGGCCACCTCGCCCTTGACCACGAAGTACAAGGCCTCGCCGACCTCGCCGATGTCGGCAATCGTCTCGTTCTTGCGGAACCGCACGAGCTCGGTGTAGTCGAGCAGCGTCTCGACCTCCTTGATGGTCAGCGACTCGCACAGATATTGGTGTGTCAGAAACTCCGCCAATTCGACCTTGGACTTGCTCGTCATGCCCCGTTCTCCGGCGCCCCGCGCCCTGTGCGCATAGGATAGCCGCTGTCCTGGGGGAACACAAAAGCGGCTACAATGAACACGGATCATCCATTATCAAGGAGATGGCGCAATGAGGAGACAGTTGGCCCTGATCGTGGGTCTGGCCTTGCCTTTGGCGATGTCCGCCGCCCAGGCAAGCGTGGTCGAGAGCATGGAGTATGTGCGCGTCAGTCCCGCGCAGCCGGTGCCTCCGGGCCCCAAGATCCTCGTGCAGGAGGTGTTCTGGTATGGCTGTCCGCACTGCTTTCATCTCCAGCCGGTCTTGAATCGCTGGCTCGCCCATAAGCCGGCCGACATCACCTTCGAGCGCCAGGCGGCGGCCATCAGCCCCTATTGGCTCCCGCAGGCGCGCGCCTTCTTCACCTTCAAGGACCTCGGTCTCTTGCCGGCCTTGCACGACAAATTCTTTAATGCCATCCATATCCACCACGAGGTCCTGGACAACGCCACCACGATCTCCGCATGGGCGGCGGCCCACAGTCATGTGAGCGCGGCGCGCTTCCAGACCGTCTACCGTTCCTTCGCCGTGGGCCTCGCGGTCCGCAAGGCCCGCCAACAGCAGACCGAGGAGGACATACATTCGGTGCCGACCTTCATCGTCGATGGGCGTTACCGCACGAACCCGAGCCTCGCCGGCGGACGACGCCAGATGCTGCGCGTGGTCGACTACCTCGTCCGCAAGGCGCGACGCCTGCAGGGGCACTGATCGTGAACGCCGCCCAGCTCTTCGTCCGCGCGCTGGAAAACGAAGGGGTCGAGTACATCTTCGGGATCCCGGGCGAGGAGAACCTGGGCCTCATGGACGCCCTGCTCGATTCGCGCATACGGTTCATCACCACCCGCCACGAGCAGGGCGCGGCGTTCATGGCCGACGTCTATGGCCGGCTCACCCATCGCGCCGGCGTATGCCTGGCGACGCTCGGTCCGGGCGCCACCAATCTCGTGACCGGCGTCGCCGACGCCAACATGGATCGTGCCCCGCTCGTGGCCATCGCGGGACAGGCCTCGACGTTGCGCCTGCACAAGGAGTCCCATCAGGTCTTGAATCTCGTGAACCTGTTCGCGCCGATCACCAAGTACGCCGTTCAGGTGCTCGAGCCGGATACCGTGACCGAGGTG
>DAHWGZ010000110.1 GCA_027335965.1 Acidiferrobacter sp. | reverse complement strand
TATGCCACAGCTCTCCCGGCAGGCGGCAGGATGAGTCAGGCCATGCCACCGGCGGCCGCCGCGAAGGGATGCGACCGGCTCGGGCGCGCGGGCGCTCATCGCCCGCGCGCCCTGGACGATGGGCTAGAAGTCGTACTCGACCATGATGCGGTTATAGACAAACCGGCGGACGACCGGCAGGTTGTGCGCGATACCGACGCGATCGCGGATCGAAAGCCCCTTCAGGGGGCCGCCCAGGAAGTAGGTCAGGTCCAGATCCGCCTCGTTGGTGCGCGCCGAGGCATAGCCGCTATAGAGGGTATTGAAGTAGTCCGCGAAGCTCGCAATCAGGCGGACCTTGTGCTGGAGCAGGAAGGCCGTGGCCGAGACCTTGAGGGCGTGGCCGGTGGTCTTGCGGTCGATCATGCCCTGGATCATGGAGGTGGTATACAGGGGATCGGTCGCGTAGCCGGTCGTGTACGGCGAGACCACGTCGCCGTTTCCGAAGGCCCCGGCATGGGCCGGCAGGTCGTCGTAACCGAGACTGAGTTCGTCCCCGGCGCGCTTCACCCCGACCACCGCGCCATACACGGTGGCGTCGACCGGGCCCAGATATTGCGAGCCAGAACCGGTCTCGCGCGCCACCTGGGCGCCGACGAAGGGCGTGAGGCCGGCCACGTGAGGCAAAGCGTAAGAACCCTGGGCATAGGCCATCTTGGCGAGGTCATAGAACTGGTAACCCCACACCGCGCCCTTCAGCCCGCCGTTGTGGTAATCGGCGCCGACGGCGGCCGCCCCGGTTTCCCGGCGGCCGGCAAGACCCCCGGTGCCGCCGATATTGAAGGTGCTCGTCGCGTTGTAGAGGTTCGTGCGCGAGAACTCGTCGGATGTCCGGCTCTTGAAGCGCGTGATGCGCATGGCCGAGATCGTGAGCCCCGTCATGGGCCTGACTGCGGCGAGCAGCGCCTGATAGGTGGCCGGGATCATGCGCGAATCGGAGGCGTTGATCCAGGGGTTGGTGATGGACTGGTCGCCGGCGCGCACCAGGACCCGGTGATCATCGTATTGCACGAAGGCCTGGCCGAGCGTGTTGATCCCGTCGTAGCCCGCGAGCGTGCCGTCCACCAGGGCCGGGTTGGCGTTGTTGAGACCCAGGTTGTGGGCCGTGTAGAACGTGAGTCCGGCCGAGAGGCCGTAGACCGAGCCGCTCAAGACATTGAACGCGCCGCCCAGGGAGAAGGCCTGCTGGCCGGCCGAGGGTCCGCTATAGTGGCGCGTGAAATCATAGGCGCGGATGTCGCCGTTGACCTTCATGCCCCCGAAAAAGCCCTTGCCGGCATAGGCATCGCCGGCACCGACGCAGATCAGCATGGCGCCCGCGAGTGCCGCCCGAGAAATGTGCTTCATACTCCCCTCGTTTAGGTAGATGGCCCTGTCGGTCGCCCAAGACGAGGTCGACCGAATGTCTCGGGCATCGTAGGGGGCGTATATGACAGAATCCTTACAGATATTGTCTTCTTGTCATATTTATTTTGCACGCCCGCGCCCTCGGGGGCGACCGATCAGGGGGCCCCGAACGTCACTCGCACCTCTTCACGGATGTGCGCCAGACACTCCTCCTTGCAGCGCCGGCACTCGGGGGTGCCGGTCACGGCCGCATCGCGCGGGCGGTCCAGGCCCACCGGGATATCGGCGACCACGCGGCCGGGCGCGGCCCCCATGACCAGGATGCGATCACCCAGGAACACGGCCTCGTCGACGTCGTGGGTGACGAACAGCACCGTGATCCGGAATTCCGACCAGATGGCGAGCAGTCCTTCCTGCATCAGCACGCGGGTCTGCGCGTCCAGGGCGCCAAACGGCTCATCCATCAACAGCACGCGCGGGTAGTTGGCGAGGGCGCGCGCGATCCCGACACGCTGCTGCATGCCGCCCGAAAGCGTCGCCGGATAGCGATGGGCATAGGTCAGGAGACCGACCAGACCAAGAAAGGTGCGGGCAATGCCCTCGGCGGCGCCACCCTTGCCCGCCATGCGTGGGCCAAAGGCGACGTTCTGAAGCACGGTCTTCCAGGGAAAGAGGGAGTGCTGCTGAAAGACCATGCCGCGATCCGCGCCCGGCCCGGTCCTGCCTCAATTTCGGGCGTCCGGCGCGCGCCCTTTGGGCGCCGCGGAATCGTCGAGCCGGGCAAGCAGGCGCATGCCTCCCACGAGCCCGTCCACGCGCGCGGCGATATCGGCATCGGTGGGCGATTCCGGTAGTGGCCAGTGCGCATGCCGACAGCCCAAGGGGAGATCCGGGCGCGCCGCGAGCGCGAGCGCGTCCAACGTCACCAGGAGATCGCACGACGGGGGGACCGCGCCGGCCGGGCACGGCCAGGCCTCCACCCAATCGGCGCCGCGCATCACGGCGATGCGCGATGCGCGCTCGGCGAGCCCCGGCGAGGAGGACGCGAAGGCCAGGCGCGCGCGGCGCTTATACATGGCGGCCGATCGCTGACATGGGCGGCCTTAGGGGAAGTTGTAGATGAGGTTCAAGGTCGTGTACGTCGAGGTGGGCTTGAAGCCCAAGGGCGCGCTCGTATAGTGATCGACGACCTCCGAGAGCTTGAGCGCGAACTTTGCGCTGATGGGCGCGGTAAGCCCGGTACTCGAGGTGATCAACGTGCCGGTGGTCGCGCCCAGGACCGCCAGACGCTGACTGAACACGCTCTTCTTGCTGAACCGCCAGTGATAGTCGGCCGCCACCCGCAGCACCGGGACATCGTTGTGGGCGCCCGTGAAGTAGGTGTTCTGGCGAAGGCCGGCGCCGGCGTCGACCGTGAGGCGCATGCGGCCATGACGCAAGAACCGGTGGCCGACGCCCACCGACTCGACCTCATAGTGGCGATAACCGTCGAAGGGATTGCGGACATAGTTCAGGGCCGCGAGGAGGAAGTTTTCCTTCTCGCCGCTGAAATAATGCGAGGCCTTGAGGTCGAGCGCGAGCCGATTGGCGCTCACGAGCCCGAGGCTTGCCGCGTAGTCGTAACTCAAGCGCCCCGCATAGCGCCACAGGCCCTGCTTGTAGCGCGCGTGATCATTGGTATCCAGGGTCCGCGTGTTGCTGGTTCCGGTGGTGGCCGCATAGCCGAGCCCGACCTGGGCGCTCAAGGCATGCTTCGGGGCGGGGGCCGCGGCGGCGGCGCGCGCGCAACCGGGCCCCAGGAGGGCGCACGCAAGCGTGACGCAGGCCTGCGCGGGAGTGGCCCGCGAGAGTGAAGACGGACCGGCGGCGCGCGTGATCCGATGGGCGTCCCGCACGGCCGCGCGCCGCCCCACAAAACGCACGACCGTCAATCCCGCGCCACGGGGTCGGGCTCCAACGGCCCAACCTCGTCTTCCCCGCCCACCACGCCCGCGCGCAGCTGGGCGGACAGCAATACCGTGGATTTGACCGGCAGCGGCAGGCGCCGGACGTATTTCTGGAAGAACAGGTTGTTGGGTATGAGCACCGTGCTGCCGTGGGCCTCCTCGATCTCGGTATACATGAGATTGCTGTCCAAGACCTTGCCCTTGATGCCATCCGGCAGGACCTCTATGTGCTGGCCGAGCTGATACGGCCGCCAGATCAGCATGAAGAACGTGGCGGTGATGTTGCTCAGGATGGTCCAGACCGCGACCATGCCGACCCCGAGGACCGCCAGGAACCCGGTGAAGGTATCGAGCACGCCGCTCACCGGGAAGCCGGCGATGCGCAAGGCGACGAGCACGAGGAGGACATAGAGAAGGACCGTGACGACGCGTCCGATGGCGTGCAGGGTCCCTACCGAGAACAGGCTGTTGTGCTGCAAGAGCACGAGCGCGCGGTATAGGCCGCGCTTCAGATAGCGCAGGGCGAAAAGCCCGCCCACCAAAACCAGGAGCGGTTTCCAGAGGTTGGCGAGGACATGGTGAGATGACGTGACGCTTAGCAACATCCGGACATTATAGCGTGGGTGGCGCGGGCAGCGAGGGGCTCTTGGCAACCTTAAGTCGGCTTGACGGAAATACGCAGGTAAATGTGCTGCCTTGCCCGAGCACGCTCTCGACGATGAGTCGCGCGTCGTGACGCAACAGGACCTTGGCCACGATCGCAAGACCCAGGCCCGTGCCCCCCGAGGCCCGCGACCGATCGCTGTCGACCCGATAAAAACGCTGCGTGAGAAGCGGGATGTGGCGCTCGGCGATACCCTCGCCGCTGTCGATCACGGCAAAGCGGCCCTCGCTGGCATCGGTCCGCCAGACGAGGCGGATCGATCCCCCGGCCGGCGTGTGGCGAACCGCGTTCTGCACGAGATTCGTGAACGCGCTGCGCAATTCCTCGGCATTGCCGACGAGATCCGCGCCGCGATTCTCGACCTCGATGTGCAGGCCGCGATCCGCGCCCAGCACCGTGGCGATGTCGGCGAGACTCTTCAGGAGCGCGCCCATGCCGACGACCTCGTCGTGGGCGCGCGCGGGCGTGGTCTCGAGTCGCGAGAGCGCCAGCAGGTCGTCGACGAGGCGGCGCATGCGCTCGACCTGCTCGCGCATGAGCGCGATGCTCGAGCGCAGCTCGCCATCCTGGTCCTCGAAGAGGTCCGCGAAGGTCTCGAGAAATCCTTGCAGGACCGTGAGCGGCGTGCGCAGCTCGTGCGAGACATCGGCCACGAAATGCTGGCGCATGTCCTCGAGACGCTTGACGTGGGTGATGTCCCGGGCCATGACGAGCCTCTCGTTGGCCCCGAACGGGATGATCTGGAGGGTCACCGCCATGGGCTCGACCGGCCCTTTCAGGATCAGCGGCTCGCGGTAGTCGCCAGCCGCGAGATAGGCGCCGAACGCCGGGTCGCGGACGAGGTGGACGATGCGCACGCCCGCGTCCCGCTCGACGCGCAGCCCGAGCAGGCGCTCGGCCGGCGGGTTGGCCCACTCTATGACGTCATGCCGAGCCAGGACGACCATGGCGTCGGGCATGACGCTCGCGGCCGCCTGCAGGCGGTCGAACAGGCCCGTGAGGCGCTCCTTGTGCCGCTCGCTCTCGCGATCCTGCTTGTGGATCTCGCGTATGACCTCGTCCCACAACCCGCCGAGTTCGGGGATGGGGGCCTGTCTTCCGCGCACGAGCCAGCGGTGCAGGCGGACCAGCTTGCGCCACGACAGGGCGACCACGACCCCGAGGCCCACGGCCACGCCGGCCAGCGGATGGCCCGCGATCGCGGCGCACACGCCGACGACCCCGATGATGGCGAGGGCCATCCACAATTCCCGACGCAATTCCCGATGCAAGGCTTAAGGGTCCCCAGAGAACCGGTAGCCGACCCCCCGCACCGTCTGGATATAACGGTCGTAGCCGCTCGCGGTCAAGGCCTTGCGCAGGCGGCGGATGTGGACGTCGACGGTGCGCTCGTCGATATAGGTGTTGCTGCCCCACACGGCGTCCAGGACGCGCTCGCGGCTGTGGACCCGCTCGGCGTGGGTCATGAAGAAATGCAGCAAGCGGAACTCGGTGGGCCCGAGGGTCAGGCGCTCGTCGTCGGCCAGGACCTTGTGCGTGGCCGGATCGAGCAGCAGCCCGCCCACCGCCACGATGTCGTCGGAGGCCATGGGGGCGACGCGCCGCAGCACCGCCCGGACCCGCGCTATGAGCTCGCGGGGCGAGAAGGGCTTGGTCATGAAGTCGTCGGCCCCGGTATTGAGGGCGCGCACCTTGTCCTCTTCGTCCACGCGGGCGGTCAGCATGATGATCGGGATGTTCTGGGTAAGCCGCTC
>DAHWGZ010000010.1 GCA_027335965.1 Acidiferrobacter sp. | reverse complement strand
TGAACTCGCGCGGGGACAGAACGACCAGCGGGTGGACGTCCCTCATCTCGCGCCCAGCCTGCGGAGTGCAGTCGATCCAGATCATATCCCGGCGCGCAGGAACCCAGCGGGATCGCGTCACCCTCACATCGCCTCTTTACCAACCGGACGGGTTACCATGGCCTCGCCTCCGTGGCGCCCGGGATCAAACGCAAGGAGTTTCTGTGCAAGCGTAAGCTTTGGGATACCCGCACGCTTGACGAGCACGCCGTCCTCAGTCACCGTAATCTCCACAGGCTGCCCGACAGTGAAATGGGCAGTGCGCGCCACAGCGGCAGGTATGCGTACCGCAAGACTGTTTCCCCACTGCTGTACCGTAAGCTTGACTCCTGTCGACATAAGCGATGCCCCCTACCCCAATGTAGAGACAAGGATATACGTACAAGGATGCCTGTCAATCTAGAACGCCGAGGGAGCCCACGGGGCAAACAGGCCCGACTAGGCTTTAATGGACGCCGGCCCTATGCAACGTAGCCGATTTGCCGGCTGATGCGCTGACACCTTACGGCATCGAGTCTCGGCATCCAGACGAGTTTGGGGACGATCTGTTCGACATGGATCCGGTGGTGGTGGTTGGTGGTGGTTGGCGCTGCGCGGCGTCAGCGCGCAACACTCGTCAATCCACCATTCGATGTTGACCAGTTCCTCGATATCCTGCGACGCCAAGGCCTCGTCCAGACCACCAGGGTTTTGGCCGCCTACCGATCCCTTATCTAAGCCAAAGTGGCTGATGATCGGGGAACATTAACCCGAGTACCTAGGTTTTAAGCCCAATGGCCTTACCCTACTCACCAACAGTCCATATTGGAGAGCACCCTAATCCTGTTCGGCTCTGGACCGGGTGATAACGATCAATCAGAATGGGTGATCACAAGAGGCCAGAAAACGCAGGGGAGTTCATTCTGACACGCTGAACCACAAGAAGCATGCGTGCGCGACGCCGTGTGGCGCCCATTACCTACACACATAGCCCGCGCCATATACGCATGGTTTCAAGGGATGGCGGGTGGAGTCCTCGGGTCGCCGAACCCCGAGAGGCCGCCGCTGGGCGGCGAGCCGGAAAGACCGGGCTAGCGAATACGCCTTACGGGATCCGCTTCCGGGGGACAAGGGGATGCGGGCAGCAGAATCTCATGATTCTTGCTGTACTGGTAATCGTGAAAAACATGCTCTGTTGTAAGCAGCGCGTAACTCCCATCGGGGAGAAGGCGCGTCGTGTCTTTAAGGCGGTAGGTGTAATGGCCACAGGTCCATATGGCAAAATTGCGCATATGGGTGCAGAGACAGCTCTTGTCCTTGACGGAGAAAGCGCTATCGGCGCCTCGGGCTTCACGTTCGCGCTCATAGGCGTCTATGTAGGCGCAGTGTCCCGAGCCATCGAGGAGGTAGCCATAGGCCTCGCAGTTCGGCCGTATGGCCGCGCCGATGCCAGGGCTCCCCTTTAGCATGCGCATGGGATAGCCGGTTGGCGAGACCATATTGACTTCGATGTCGTCCTCGCGCGCGCGGAGATATTCCTGCTTGACCTTTTCCGGGAGCCCGCACTCGTCTGTCACGGTAAATCGCGTCGCCACCTGCACGGCGCCGGCGCCGGACTCCAGGAACTCGGCGGCATCGCTACCCGTGAATATTCCCCCGGCGGGGATGACGGGGATGTTGAGCTTTTGTTGCGCCAAGTACTGCAGGATTTCCGCGACAATCGTCTTCAGATCGTATTGCGCCCAATCCATGCCGAAGCCGAGGTGCCCGCCCGCGAGCGGACCTTCGACCACGATGTAATCGGGGAGGCGCCCGAGACGGGCATTCTTGCGCAGGAACAGCAAAAGGGCTCGCAATGACGACACGATTATTCCAAACTGCGCGTCCCGAAACCGGGGGTGATCTTCGATGAGCGCAAGCGAGCCCAAGTGCAGGCCCGCCCCCAGGGTGATGCCGTCTATGCCGGCATCGAGCGCGGCCATGAGTCGGACGCGCAAGGTCTCGCGCGGCGCGTTCATGGTGAGCTTCTCCATGCAGTTTATGAAGATCAGCCCCGGACCCTTCTTGGCCTCCATGGTGCGACCGACATGCAAGGCGGTGGCCTCCGCGAGACGCGCGAGATCGAACTGCACCTCGGCCTTTTCGTTGTTCAGGACGTTGTGTTTGTATTTCTTGAGCTTTTCCGCGACGAACCGGGTCTTGAACCGGCGATCGGACACGGTGGGAACCATGGCGTCCGAGATATGCCCGATTCCGCCCAGCCGCGCCGCTTCAAGCGCCAGGCGCGCGGCGGAGATATCAACGCCCATGCCGCCTATGACGATTGGCACCAGTTCGCGCCCGGCGAGACGGAGACGGAAGTCGTTTACGCATTTCATCACGAGAGGTCGTTTCCTGGCGGTGGCCGTGTGCGATTTGAGGGATCCGGAACAACATCCAAGGACTGGTTCAGAGAATGTCCCTCTTCGTCTCCGGAACGGGTGGATGGACGGCCTAAGGCGCCACGGAATGCGAACGCACAGACAGCCGGGCATGTACCCACTTTCTTCAAGCCGGCAGCCAGGCAGCGGGGGCTCAACCCGTATCGCTCGTCAACGCTTCGAGTGGGCGAGGGGTGGCGGCACGGCCAATTTGCCATATTGCTTAGTTTTTTGGAAGAGTTACCGCGCCCCTCCCGATACCGAGCGAATTTGATCGTCATGACAGTCTAGCCGCTCAGTCTCCCAATAACCACAAGGGGATGATGCTTTTGATATCGGTGTTGGCGCGTTCGAGCCACGCGCGTGGGCTGGGCCTTGGAATGTCCGGCTCTTATGGTCGCGCGGGCGGCGGACAGGGCAGGACGCTCACAGGCACGCCGTCGGCCCCACACGCCCGCCCGTCAGGCGCGCGATCCAAAAGGCGGGGCGCCGTCGCCACCAGGGCGTGGGCGATTTTCGGTCGACCAGGATGCGTGCGGACCGTTTGGGCGCCGGCAGTTCGGGGTGGATCGGGCGTACGCCTCGAGCGCCGCCTGGATGGACGGGCCGATGAATGCGAGACAGGCGTCGATCGGCTTTAAAACATCGGGCCTTATCGGCAAGGCAGGGCCATGGCGTGTCGGCGCCCCCTCCCCCGTGCAACGCCGCCAAGGGGGCTCGCGTGCGCAGACATCCAATACGAAGGGATGCGATGGCGCGGTATCATGCGGGGATGAATGCGCCTTTGCGTCGCGTCGCGCACCTCGACATGGATGCGTTCTACGCATCCGTCGAGCTCTTGCGTCAGCCGCGGCTGCGCGGCCTGCCGGTGGTGGTGGGCGGCCGGCGGGGCGCGAGCGGGGCGACGCCGATGCCGCTATGCGCCTATGAGGGCCGCGGGGTGGTCACGACATCGACCTATGAGGCCCGGGCGCTGGGGGTGCATTCGGGCATGGGCCTCATGCGCGCCGCGCGACTGGCCCCGGACGCGCTGCTCTTGCCGCCGAACTTCGAGGCCTACCGTCAATACTCGGCCCTTTTCAAGCGGGCGGTCATCGGAATCGCGCCCCTTATGGAAAACCGCGGGATCGACGAGGTCTATATCGACCTTTGCGATCTCGATCCCGACTCGCGATCCCTGGGACGGCGATTGAAGTCGGCGGTACATGAGGCCACCGGGCTTTCGTGCTCGCTCGGGATCGCCGCCAACAAGCTGCTCGCCAAGATCGCCTCCGACCTGGACAAGCCCGACGGGCTGACGCTGCTCGGGCCGGAAGACGTCTCGCGCCGGGTCTGGCCGCTTGCCGTCGGGAAGATCAACGGTATCGGCCCCAAGGCCGCCGCCAAGCTGCGCGGCCTTGGCATCCACACCATCGGGGAACTGGCGGCGGCCGACGAGGCGCTCCTCGATCACGCCTTCGGCGCGCGTCTTGCCCTATGGCTTCGCGAATCGGCGAACGGCGTGGATGAGCGGCCCGTGGTGACCGAAAGCGCCACCAAGTCCGTGAGCCGCGAGACCACGTTCGAGCGCGACCTGGATGCGCGCGCCGACCGGTCCCGGCTATCGGCGGTGCTCGTTGAGTTATGCGAAAAGGTGGCGGGCGATCTCGCCAGGAAGGATCTGGCGGCTCGCACCATCGGCATCAAGCTGCGCTATGCCGATTTCCACACCGTGACGCGCGACCTGACGGTGCCGCGCCCGGTGACCGGCGCGCGCGACATCCTGACCGGGGCCCGCGAATGCCTGCGTCGCGTCACGCTTGACCGACGCCTGCGATTGCTCGGGGTGCGCGCGGGCTCGCTCTCGGGACCATCCGGAGCGGCCCTGCCCGGCCACCAGGGGGAGCTGCCCTTCGGGGAGGATTCGGCAAGCCTGAGCGGCGCAATGGTCCGTCGGGGCTAAGCGTGCCGCGCGGGGCCGCCGGGGACAGCGGCGCGAGCGCCCTCGATGAGGACCGACCGGCGGCGCGCGACGGCCGTTTGCCGGTGGCGCACCCCTCGGCTATCGTGCGCCGCACGACCGAGATCCCACATTCGCATGCGCCGACGGCCCAAGCCGACCCTCTTTGACGGGGCGCGCGGCATCCCCCAAGACCCTGAAGCCAGGGCGCGCCGGATCCGACGCGCGCACCCCTCGGAAAGCCCCCGGCGCGGGGGCGGGGCGGACCCCGGCCTCGCGGTCCCGTGGCGGGCCGCGACCAAGCCGTCGCCCGATAGACCCAAAAGATCGCGTCCCCGGAGAGACGCGCGACACCCTAAGGGCGCGCGGGGATCGGCATGGGCCGGATGCGCCGGGATCGGCGGCGCGAGCGGGTCTTGGGGAAATGCCGGCCGCCGGTGACACCCGGGGGAGGACGACGCGCAAACAGGCGCCGGCCAGGCGGTTTTCGGACGCCCCGCGCGGCATCATTCATGGCGCGCTGCGGCCCCGAACCCGGGATTCCCGCGATCGCGAGCGCCGAGCATGGCCCGCGCGCGAGATCCCTGGCCGTTTCATCAGGACCTGCTAAGGTGTTGATCAAGAAACCTTCCGGCCGACGGCCGTAACCCATAGCAAGGAGACGAAATGGAATATAAACGGTCGCAAAAGGCGCTGTGCGCACTCATGGCAGGGGCGGGGATGTTGGTGCCCTGGTCCCGCACACAGGCCGCAGTCGCGCCCGCGAAACCCTACGTCCTGGTGGCCGCCCCCCGCGAGACCGCGGCGCGCGGGGCCCGCGACTACGGTCCGGTGGCGGCCTTCCTCACCAAGGCGCTTCACCACCCCGTGGTCTATCTGCACCCAAACGGCTGGCTGACCTATGAACTCTGGATATGGAAGGATCGCGGCGACATCTACTTCGACGGCCCGCAGTTCATCGCCTGGCGCCTCCAATATCTCCATCAGACCCTGGGGCCACGCGTCCCGCAGACCCAGGACTGGCGCCTCTATACCTGGAAGGGGTCGTCGGTAAAGACGCTCGCGGGGGCCGCCACGGGCGCGACGCTGTGCGCGCCGCCCGTCCCGAATTTCGGCACGCTATGGGTGACGGGCCTCTTTCCGAACCCCTCGCGCCAGCCCTATATCCGCAACATGCATGGATGGAAAAAGATCTTCAAGGCGGTCGTGAATCATGAGTGCACGCTTGGCATAGGCCCGCGACTTACCCTCCACTATCTGGACTCCGGCCGCAAGAAGGTGACGATCCTGAAGCGAAGCCGTCACTTCCCAAACCAGGGCTTCACCATTAGCCGAAAGCTCCCGCAATCCGTGCGCCACGCGATCGTCCGCGCGCTCTTGAGTCCGGCCGGGGAAAAGGCCATGATGAGATTGCGCAAACGTTTCTCGCATGGTCGCCGCCTGATTGCCGGGCAGGTCAGCCAGTACAGAAATGTCGATGTGGGTCTTAATGCGCAATGGGGTACGATCTACGCCAGCGGCATCGATCGATATCTCAGACAAGACGCCAAGCGTGAGGGGCTTCCGGTCACTCAACAGGCCGCGCCCTGAATATAAATATTCACGGAAAGGGTGAAAAATGAAAAATAATAAATGGAAGTTGCTCCTGGGAGGAGCCGTGCTGGCCACTGCCACGGCCTGCGCGTACGCAAAAGGCATACCGCAAATCCCCGGGGCGCCCGCGATCCATGGGCGCCCCGTGGTCAACGCCCCGAAGATGCTTATGTGGCCACGCAACGCCAAGCCGGCGGCAGCCGACCTGACGGATCCCGACGCCGACCTTTTGTTCGATCTTCATGGCAGCATCGAGCGGGGCGCGTGCCGCAAGGTCGATCTCGTCGTGTCCACCGAGGGCAATTATCATATGGCCCTCAACACGCTCTGG
This sequence comes from Acidiferrobacter sp., assembly GCA_027335965.1. The sequence goes on along the minus strand of DAHWGZ010000010.1, from coordinate 17,854 downwards.
CGCACGGTGCTTCTGCCGCGCTACGGAAAGACCATCCGCAGCTGGTACTACACCACCAGCCCGCCGGTCGCGTTCCCCCAGCTCATGCACCATGATGACCTGAGCTTCGGCAATTTCTACCTGCATTGCCGCCCGGAGGTCGCGATCGCGGCGCCGCGTCTCATTCGCAAGCTCGAGGCTCACGGCTTCACGGAAGGCAAGCCGATCGCGCTCATGAAGAGCCGTGGCAACGTCCTGCTCGTCAAGTATGGCAATCCCCTGCACATTCATAGCGTCTGGGATTTGGCGCGTCCGGACGTGCGTCTCATCACGCCAAACCCCTATAACGAGCCGGGTGCATTCTTGAACTACGCCTCGACCATCTATCAGATCGCCAAGCACGACCCGCATCCGCCGAAGGGCTGGACGGCCAACCGCCTGTTCAACGCCATCTTCAATAGCCACGTCAAGGACAAGTGGCTGATCGGGGCGCGCATACATCATCGCGACGAGCCGTGGTCGGTGGCCTATGGCAAGGCCAACGTGGCGGTGATCATGTACCAGCTCGGCAAATACACGAAGGCCTCGTTCCCGCACCTCTTCACCATCGTTCCGCTGGGCGGCACGGTCTCGAATCCGCGTCCGTTGCCGGGTAACCAGATCGACACCACCTACCTCATAAGGGTGAAAGGGCACTTTAGCGCCCGCCAGCGCAGGGCCCGGCACGACTTCATAAAGACCCTGGAGTCGCCGACCTTCACGCGGATCCTCGAGCACGACGGTCTGCGTCGCCCGTAAGAGGATCATCGGTTGGGCGGCCATGCCGCCCATCTCGAGGCGCGCATGTTGCGAGATCAAGCGGCATGCGCGCCTTTTTTTGCGGGCGCATCCGCCTTGCCTCGCGCCTCGTCTCCCCCTAAAGTAATACATTCCCTTCAAGGCCCGAGACTGCCCATGACCACAAAGAGCGCTTCCTCTGACGTCGGCGCCCCGGATTTCTGCGCTGGCATGCATTCCTTCGGCGCGCCGTGGCCCGATTTCGCCACGCGCGCCTCACAGCCGGCGATTGCCGACAAGGCCGGGGCGGTCAGCGATGCGCGCTCGCCGGATGCCGCCTACCAGACCCTGTTGATGGCCGACGCGCTGCGCTACGTGACGCTGCAGATGTGCGCCTCCAAGGCCTCGGGGCATCCCGGGGGGTTCGCGTCGAGCGCCGAGGCGCATGCGGCCTTTGTCATGCTCGGCCATACGCACATCGTGACCGAGGTCGGCCATCATGCCCCCGGCTTCTACAGCGCCATGTTCCTGGACGGGTCCCTGGAGGCGCTTGGCATCCACACCATGTCCGACCTCATGGCGCGCTTTCGCGAACAGCATGGCCTGCTCGGGCACCTGTCCGGGGCGATCCCCGGGATACTCGCCCCGGCCGGACCCCTGGGCCAGGGCCAGCACTTCGCCATGGCCGGCGCCCTGCTGCACCCCGGGCTGCTGTTTCCGCTGACCATAGGCGACGGGGGGCTCGGCGAGCCCTACATACTGAGCGCCATCAAGCACTTCCATACGAGCTACCCGGGCACCACGAATTTCCTGCCGACGCTCGTGTGGAACGGCTTTAGCCAGGAGCATCACTCCATGGTGTCGCGCCTGTCCAATGACGGCATGCGCCACTACTTCGAGGCCCACGGCTTTGAGCGCGTGATCCTCGTGGACGCCAAGGATTTCGATGACGCGAACCAGGCTGGGGATTACGTGGATTCGACGCGCTTCTCGTTCGCGCGCCGCCTGGCGTTCGCGCAGGCCGTGCTCGAGGCCGCCGACGAGGCCGCGCGCAGCGCGCTTGGCGGCACGCTGACGGCGTTCGTTCTGAAGCAGTTGAAGGGGGCCGGGGTCCATGCCCATGGGGCGAAATCCCACAACCTCTATCCGGGCGACACGCTCGACAAGCCGCAGATCGACGCGGCGCTCGCGGCGCGCGCCCTCAGTCCCGCCGCCTGGGCATTGGTGCGCGAGAACTTCGCGCGCGCCGGCGGCGGGCCCGCGGCCAAGACCATGGTGACGGAGAAGGTCCTGGAGCTTGCCGACCTCGGGGCCTTCCCGCTCCATGAATATGCCGCGACGGAGAAGGCCGTGCCGTCCACCGCGGTGGGCGCCCTGGTGGCGTGGCTCGGCGGCCAGGACCGGCGATTCGTCGTGACCAATGCCGACGGCAACGAGGCCTCCGGGCTCAAGAACATCAACGATGCCCTGAAGATCCGCCACCCGACCGCGGACCCGCTCTATAACCAGGAGCCCGGCGGGCAGGTCTACGAGCCCTTGAGCGAGGACGCATGCGCCGGGCTGGCCGCGGGGCTCGCGCTCTTCGGCGGCCGCAGCCTGTGGTTGTCCTACGAATCCTTTGCCATAAACGGCTGGCCGATCTTTCAGACCGTGACCCAGGCGATGGCCGAACTGCGCCGGCGCACCCCGTCGGTGGTCGGCCTGTTCACCGCCGGGGCCCTCGAGCAGGGGCGCAACGGTTGGACCCATCAGCGTCCGGAGATCGAGAACTACATCGCCGCGCAGATGCGCAACGGCAACGTCTACCTGTTGTTCCCGCCGGACGCCAATGCCGCGCAGGCCGCGTACGAATACGCCGCCACCAGCTGCAACAAGGGCATGGCGATCATTGCCTCGAAGAGCCCGTTGCCGATTTATATGACGATGGAGACCGCGCGCAAGGCGGTGCGCGCGGGCGCGGCGCTCCTATATGAGGGCGCGAAGGGCCGACGCGGCCGGGTGGTGTTGGCGGCGGCCGGCGACATGGTGCTGCTGTCGGTGTTTGCCGCCCGGGAACGCCTGGAGGCCGAGGGCTTCGGCGTGCGCATCGTGGCGCTGGTGAATCCCCGGCAGCTCTACCAGGCCCGCGATGTCGCCGCCGACACCGTGTCCGAGCCCGATCTGGGGTTCATGGGCGACAAGGAGTTCGCGCGCCTGTTCGACGGCGATCGGCTCGTGGCGATAAGCGGCGGGCCCTCCGGGCCGCTGGAGCCGGTGTTGATACGCGCCAAGGCCCCGTTGCGCGCCACCCTGGCGTGGAGGCGGGGCGACACGACCGCCACCGCCGGCGGGCTCATGAGCCTGAATGGCCTCGATGCCGACACCATCGTCGCCCGGGTGCTGGGGATGGACGAGTAACGTGACCGCGCGCGCCGTGGGGCACAAGATCGTCGTCCTGGATGACGATCCGACGGGATCGCAGACCGTGCATTCCTGCGTGTTGCTGACGCGCTGGGATACGGCGGCCCTGAAGGCGGCGCTATCCGCCCCGGGGCCGCTCTTCTTCGTCCTCACCAATACCCGCGGCATGGGCGCCGGGGAGGCCGCCGACACCGTGCGCGTGGTATGCCGGAATCTGCGCGCGGCGCTCGCCGAGTTGTCCCGGGAAGGCGTGGAGATACGGCCGATCTTTGTCAGCCGTTCGGATTCGACCCTGCGTGGCCATTATCCGGTCGAGACCGACGTCATGGCCGAGGAGTTGGGCCCCTTCGATGCGCACTTTCTGATCCCGGCCTTCTTCGAGGGCGGACGGGTGACGCGCGACGGCCGGCACTATGTGCTCGTCGACGGCGTCCCGGTCCCGGCCCACGAGACCGAGTTCGCGCGCGACACGGTGTTCGGCTACCGCCATAGCGATTTGCGCGAATACGTGGCGGAGAAGACGGCGGGGCGCATCGCCGCGAGCGACGTGCAGCTGTTTTCGCTGGCGGACGTGCGCGCGGGGTGTGGGGCGCGCCTGCTGGCGCTTGCCAACAACAGCTGCTGCGTGGTCGACGCCGTGGAGCAAGGCGATCTCGACCGTTTCGCCCGCGACCTCCACGAGGCGGTCGAGGCCGGCCGGCGCTTTCTGTTTCGCAGCGCGGCAAGCCTCCTTACGTCGCTTGCGAATCTCCCGGCGCAGCCCGTGCCGCCGGAGGCGATGTCGGATTATGCCCAGGGCCCCGTGGGGGTCGTGCTGGTGGGCTCCCATGTGCGCAAGACCACCGAGCAACTCGCCATGCTCTTGCGCGAACCGACGCTGGCGGCGATCGAGATCGATGTCGACCGCGCGCAAGACGCGCACGACGCCGCGCGTGATGACATCCTTGCTCAAATCACCTCCGCGCACGCCGCGGGCAAGACCGCCGTCCTTTTCACCAGCCGCTCGGAACGCCAGTTCGCCGATAGCGGCCAGCGCCTGCGCTTTGGGGCCGCGGTCTCGGCGTTTCTGATGCGCATCGTCCAGGCCCTGCCCAAGACCACGGGCTTTCTCATCAGCAAGGGCGGCATCACGTCAAACGACGTCCTGAGCACGGGACTCATGCTGGCGACCTGCGAGGTCGTGGGCCAGATCCTGCCGGGATGCTCGGTGGTGTGTTGCCCGCCCACGCATCCGCGCCACCCGCGCATGCCGGTCGTGATCTTTCCCGGCAACGTCGGCGACGCCCAGGCCCTGGGGACCGTCTACCGGCGCATGACGGGCCGCGCCTAGGGCCCCTCGCCCGCGGGGTCCCCCCGGAAGGGACGGCCCCGGGGGCGCGGTGAGGCGCGGGACCGGCGCCCTTATCGCGTGGGCTTGCACGCGCCCTTCGTTTTCCTTATAGTGCCCGGTCTTTGCATCCGCATAACGCCCTTTGCCGAGGCGCATCATGAAAGCCGATATCCACCCGGAATACCATGCCATCACGGTAACGTGTGCCTGTGGGAACACGTTCAAGACCGGCTCCACGCTCGGTCACGACCTCGCCGTCGAAGTCTGCTCGGTCTGCCATCCGTTCTACACGGGTAAGCAAAAGATCGTCGACAGCACGGGACGCGTCGAGAAGTTCCGTCAAAAATACGGTCTGCGCGGCAAATAGACGCGATCCCGGCATGACGGAAAAGGCACGGGAAGCGGCGCTCGCGTACCACGCCACGAGTCCCGCGGGGAAGATTGCCATCCAGGCCACCAAGCCCTGCGATACGCAGGGCGACCTGGCGCTGGCCTACACCCCGGGGGTCGCGGAGCCGGTGCGCGCAATCGCGGCGAGCCCGGAGGACGCATACCGCTACACCGCCAAGGGCAACCTGGTGGCGGTGGTCAGTGACGGGACCGCGGTGCTGGGGCTCGGGAACGTCGGACCGCTCGCGTCAAAGCCAGTCCTCGAGGGCAAGGCCGTGCTCTTCAAGCGGTTCGCGGACATCGATGTCTTCGACCTCGAGATCAAGGCGCCGTCCGCCGAACAATTCATCGAGGTGGTGGCCGCCCTGGAGCCGACCTTCGGGGGCATCAACCTCGAGGATATCGCCGCGCCCGCGTGCTTTGCCATCGAAGAGGCCTTGAGCGAGCGCCTGTCGATCCCGGTCTTTCACGACGACCAGCACGGCACCGCGGTGATCGTGTGCGCGGGCCTGCTGAACGCCCTCGAGCTTCAGGGCAAGTCCCTGAAGACCGCCCGCATCGTGTGTCTCGGCGCCGGGGCCGCCGGCCTGACCTCCCTGCGCCTGCTCATGAGCCTCGGCGCGCCGGTGGAGAACATGACCCTGGTCGACAGCCGGGGCGTGGTCCATGGCGAGCGCACCGACCTGAACCGCTACAAGCAGCCGTTCGCCCACGCCACCCCGTTGAGGACGTTGGCGGAGGCCATGAATGGCGCCGACGTGTTCATCGGGGTCGCGGCCGCCGACCTCGTGGACGCGTCGATGATACGCGCCATGGCCCCGCGCCCCATCGTGTTCGCGCTCGCCAATCCGGTCCCGGAGATCCTGCCGGAGGTGGCGCACGCCGCGCGCGGCGATCTGGTCATGGCCACCGGCCGCTCCGATTACCCAAACCAGGTCAATAATGTCCTGGGCTTCCCGTTCATATTCCGCGGCGCGCTCGACGTCCGCGCCCGGCGGATCAACCAGGCCATGCAGCTTGGCGCGGTGCACGCCTTGAGCGCGCTCGCCAAGCAACCGATTCCGCGCGAGGTGTTGCGGGCCTACGGCCTCGACCATCTGGAATTCGGGCCGGATTACTTCATCCCCAAACCGCTCGATGCGCGCCTGCGCGCATGGGTGCCGGCGGCCGTGGCCGCCGCCGCCATCGATACCGGCGTGGCGCAGGCCCCCTACCCCGCACACTACCCGCCGCGGCCCGCGCCATCGGCGTGAGGCACGCGCGGCGCCCTGGCATGAAGGGCCCGCCAGGGCCCTGGACGGACCGGGCCGGGCGGGTCATGACCACCCGATCGCCGCGGGGCGCTTGCGCGCCGCTGATCGCCGGACACGGAAACCTATGACCCCGCGAGCGCCGCACCGCGCCATGAACGGCCCGTCGGCTGGAGAGCCACCCCACATGAGCGTCATGACGCGGCACCACGCCGATCGCGCACCAAACATCGAAGGGCGGGACGACGCCCCGCGCGCCCTTGGCTGCGCGGATACCGCGCCTGGGGCCGGTCGATGACCTACGGCGCGCCCCGCACCGTCCGCGACCACGTCCTGTTCGTGGAACGCCGGCTGAAGGCCGCGCATGTGGAATTCGGGCACGGCACCGACGAGGCCCGCGACGAGGCCGCGTGGCTCGTGGCGGGCGCCCTCGGCATCGCCCCGGAGGCGCTTGCCGGGCGGCTCGGCACGGTGCCAAAGCGCGCCGCCGTGGCGCGCATCCGCGCGCTTCTGGCATCGCGCATCCGCACCCGCCAGCCACTGGCCTACCTCCTCGGGGAGGCGTGGTTCGCGGGACGCCGCTACATCGTCGATCCGCGCGTCATCGTGCCGCGCTCCCTGATCGGCGAATTCCTGCCCGAACAGGGCGGCTCGCCGCTCGCCGACCCCGACATCGCATCCATACTCGACCTATGCACCGGCAGCGGCGCGATTGCGATCGCGGCGGCGCGGGCCTTCCCGGGGGCGCGGGTGGATGCGGTCGACATCTCCGAGGACGCCCTCAAGGTCGCGGCGCGCAACATACGTCTGCACGGCGTGGAAGACCGCGTGCGCCTTATCGCCTCCGACCTTTTCGGCCATCTCGAGGGGCGGCGCTATGACCTCATCGTGAGCAATCCCCCGTATGTGTCCGAGGCGGAGATGGCGGACCTGCCCCGCGAATACCGTCAAGAGCCGGCGCTGGCGCTCGCGGGCGGCGTCGACGGCCTCGACCTGGTCCTGCCGTTGCTCCGCGAGGCCCCGGACCATCTCACCGAGGATGGGCGCCTGGTCCTGGAGGTCGGGGCGAGCCGCGTGGCCCTCGAGGCGCGCTTTCCCGACCAGCCTTTCTTATGGCTGGCCTCGGACGCCGATGAATGCGTGGGCTATTGGCACAGAGAGGATCTCGAGGGCTGGGCGGACGACTGATCGCCGGGCATCGCGGACGAGTGTCCGCGGGCTCACGGCTCGAGCGTCTCGCTTCGCGCCGCCTCCCAGGCATGGATCGCGCGCTTGCGGGTCTCGCCCCACCGATAGCCGCCCCATGCGCCGCTTTGGGCAATGACGCGGTGGCAAGGAATGAGGAATGCCACGGGATTGGCGCCGACCGCCTGCCCCGCGGCCCTCGCGCCGCCCGGGCAACCGACCGCCGCGGCGATCCGCGCGTAGCTCGCAAGCGTGGCCGGCGCCACGCCCAGCAAGGCGCGCCACACACTCACCTGAAAGTTGGTCCCCGAGACGTACAGGGACAAGGGGCCGCCCGCGCCCGGCGGGGGCGCCTGGCCGAACACGGCGCGCAGCATGCCGCCCGTCGTCGCGGCGTCCTCGCGCATCTCGGCGCGCGGCCATTGCGCCCGCAGCTCCGCGAGACACGCGTCGGCGCCGGCGCCATCGACGAAGGCGAGGCGGCAGATGCCCCTGGGCGTGACGGCCACGAAAGCCTCCCCGAAGGGCGTGTCGTGGGTGCCGTATGCGATCGCGAGACCCGCGCCGCCCGTCTTGTGCTCCCCCGGGGTGACGGCCTCGATGCGCACGAAATGATCGTACAGACGCGATCCGCTGCTAAGGCCCACGGAATACGACAACGCCAACAGGGATTCGGATGCCGCCATCAGGCGCTTGGCGTGCTCCACGGTAAGGACTTGCAGGAAGCGCTTGGGGGTGACGCCGGCCCACCGGCAAAAGAGCCTCTGAAAATGGAACGGACTCATGTGGACATGGGACGCGACCAAGGCGAGCGCCGGCTGCCGGTCTTTGTGGCGCGCGATGAACGCGATGGCGCTCGCGATACGCTCGTAGTCGGTCATGGAGACGCGCCCGGACCATCGAACGCCGCTGAGCCATTGTCTGTCCGCCCGGCGGACCCCCGGTTGCCGTCGCCTGCCCGATAGAGGCACCCGGGGATCGTCGCCAGACGCGAGGGGCGAAGCCTCCCGCCAAGACGCGACTGTTGGAGGCTCATGAGCGCGGGGCGCCACGCGTCGGAGTCGATGCGGCGCGGTTCGCCCGCCATCATGATCGGATTCATCCGCGTGAATGCGCTGGATGCGGACCTCCAGGCAGCGATGCGTCCTTTTTGGGAGGGATCAGGCTCGCCCACCGCGCGGCGGTCGATCGCGTCGGCTTCATGCGCCGAAGGGAGATTGGGGGCGCGCTCGCCGGCGCGCATGAGGTTCCGGACGGCCTGGGATGAGGCGGCCCGGCCGGGCCGGCACCGCCGCCCGAATACCGAGGACACGGGCGCGAGACCAAGGGTCCCGTCGTCGTTCGCCGTACTGATCGAGACGACCGGCGTCCCCCAAAGCAAAATGGCGGGCTGAATGGTCCGATACATGTCCGCGTCTCCGAATGCGCGGCCGAACGCGCGGCCACCTCGCATGAGCGGAGCATAAGAGGGGCCGCGCCCGCCCGCGACCCGGATCTTGCGCAGACGCGAGCGGGACCGGGGCCCGAGGCGCGGGCGGTCTAGCCGCCCGCGCAGCGACCCGTGAGCACGCCCTGAATGCGCTGGTGTTCGGTCACATGACCAAAGCGCGTGACGATGATCGCGTTCGTGCGACCCGAGAAACTGCGACCCCCGGGGCCGAGATGCAGGCGGGCCGATACATGGACGCGGATCCCTCCCTGTCCCCCTCCATGGCCGAGGCGGCAGACCTCGCTCACCGTCACCACCGTGCCCTGAATGGCGACCGGGCCGGCCATGCGGCAGCGATTGCCTTCGTTGCGCAGGATCTTTTGCGCGGTCAGACGCCCGCCCTTGAGGCAGGTCGAGTAATGCATCGGGCCGGTCGGCGTATTCGCGGTCATCCGCCATTCCCCAGGGGCTATGCGCGGCGGCTGGGCCGCCGACGCCGCAGCCCACGCCAGCGCCCCCATACCAAAAACCAGGCGTTTCACGGTCACCATATCTCGTCGCCATGGAAAGATACACGGGATTACGGGCCCCCGGGGCGCCACTGTCAAGCCCGCCGCTCCCGAGCGGGCCCTAGCGCGCCGGGCGGCCCTGGGCATCGTCGCGCGGCGCCGCGTAGAGGCCATCGATGGCCGCGGCATAGCGCTCCTCGATCCATTGCCGGCGGACCTTCAGGGTCGGCGTGAGAAAGCCGTTCTCGATCGTCCACGGACCGCTTACGCGCAGCACGTGGCGGATACGGGTATATCCGGGAAAGGCGTGCAGCTGGTCATTGGCGCGATCCCGCAGCTCGTCTTCGCTGGCCGTATCGCTCACCGCCAGCAGGGCCAGGGCGCCACGGCCCTCGCCCACCACCAGGGCGTGCTCGAACGCCGGGTCCTCCAGGATCGCCTGTTCGACGTCGGCCGGGGCCACCTTCTCGCCGTTCGACAGGACAATGATGTCCTTGGCGCGCCCGGTCAGATACAAAAGCCCGCCCTCGAGCCGTCCCAGGTCCCCGGTATGGAAGTAGCCCTCGGCATCCACCGCCTGGGCGGTCGCCTCCGGAAGCTGCCAATACCCGGACATCACGCTCGGGCCCTTGACGCAGATCTCGCCGTTTACGAAACGCACGGTGACATTGGCAAGCGGCCGACCCACGGAGGCCAGATCGCGGTCGGAGAGGCGGTTGCAGCTAATCACCGGGGCGGTCTCGGTGAGACCGTAGCCCTGCACGAACCGCACGCCAAGGCCCGTGAAGAAGCCGAGCAGGCGGGGCGCGGCCGGCGCGCCCCCCAGGAACACGTAGCGGAGCTTGCCGCCCAGGCGGCGGCGCACGGCGCGCCCCACGAAGGCATCGGCGAGCCGCGCCGAGAGACGCTCGAGGCCGCGCGCGCGCCCCTCGTAGACCGCGAGCCCGAGGGCCGCGGCGCGCGTCACGAGGCGCTGGCGGCGGGGCTTGGCCCTGAGCTCCTCCTGCATCTTGCCGTAGGTGCGCTCGAAGATCTTGGGCACGCTCACGAGGATCGTGGGGCGCGCGCTCTTCAGGTCCTCGGCGAGCTCCGTGATGCCGCGCGAGAACACCGTCTCGGCGCCCATGGCGATCGCCACATATTCCCCGACCGTGCGTTCGAGCATATGCGACAGGGGCAGAAACGACAGGAAGCGATGCCTTTCCACGGCGATCTCGGGGATGGCCGCGAGCAGCGCGCCGACATTGGCGAGGATGTTGCGGTGGGTGAGCATCACCCCTTTGGGCCGTCCGGTGGTCCCGGAGGTATAGACGATGGTGGCGAGATCGTCCGCGCCATGATCGGCCGCGGCCACCCGCTGACCATCAGCGGCCGCCAGCCAGTCGCGAAACGAGGCCACGCCGCGCGTCTCCTTGAAGCTCACGATGCCCTGGAGCCCGCAGTCATGGATCTCGGCGGCCGGCGGACGGTCCACGAACAGCCACCGCACCCCGGCATCCTTCAGGCAGTAGGCGATGTTTTCGGGGCGATCGTTGAAAAACAAGGGCACCACCACAAGCCCGAGGGACAACGCCGCGAGGTCGCAGAACACCCACTCGGGGGCGTTGTAGGCGCAGATCCCCACGCGATCCCCGGGGCGCAAGCCGCTGGCCGCGAACGCCGCCCGCGCCCGCGCCACCTCGCGCCCGGCCGCGTGCCAATTCCAGCTCCGCCAGCGGGCGCCGTCGTAGCCGCGATAGGCGGGCTCGTCGCCGGTGGCGGCGATGCGGTTGCTCAACAGATCGGCGAGCGTGACCGGGCCTTGCCCCTTCCCGGCGCTCATGGGTCCAGGGGGCGGCGCGCGAGCACGCCGTCCTGCGACCAGGCCGGATCGGGCGTGAAACGCGCGCCACAGCGCTCGCTCAGCTCCGTGAGGCGGCTTAACACCTCGCCCGTTCCCAGGGCCTCGGCGTAGCCAAGCGGCCCGCCGCGAAACGGCGCGAAGCCGGTCCCGTAGACGAGGCCGATGTCGACCATGTCGGGATCGGTGACGACCCGAAGGCGCAGGCAGCGCGCCGCCTCGTTGACGAGGCGCATGATGAGCCGTTCGGCAATGAGCGGATCGGCGGGCGGCCGCACCGAGGCCGCGCCGCGCGGTCGCGGGTAGCGATAAAAGCCCTGGCCGGACTTCTTGCCAAGCGAGCCGGCCTCGACCTTGCGCGCGAGCAGCTCCGGCACGGACAGATCCAGCGGCGCGCTCAAGGTCTGCGCCACCGCGAGACAGATATCGAGCCCGACCGTATCGGCGAGCGCGATCGGGCCCATGGGCATGCCAAAGTCGACGGCGGCGGCATCGATGTCGGCGAGCGCGACGCCCTCCTCGGCGAGGCTCACGGCCTCCAGCAGGTAGGGCATCAGCACGCGGTTGACGAGAAAGCCCGGCGAACTCTTGACGTCCACCGGCAGGCGATCGAGGGCCACCGCGAAACCGCGCATGGCGGCGAGCGCCTGGGGATCGCTTGCCCCCCCGCCTATGACCTCGATCAAGGGCATCTTGGTCACGGGATTGAAAAAGTGCAGGCCCACGAGACGCCCGGGGACCGAGAGACCGGCGGCGAGATCGTCGAGCGGGATGCTGGATGTGTTGGTGGCTATGATCGCGCTCTCCGACACCTGCGCCTCGACCTGCGCGAACAAGGCATGCTTGGCGTCGCGGTTTTCGATGATCGCCTCGATGACGAGATCGGCCTTGGGAAGCGCCCCGCCGCGCATGTCGGGCATCAAGCGATCGCGGGCGGCCTCCGCGGCGCGCCCTCTCAGGCGCTCGCCGATCAGGCCGTGGGCCCTCTTGATCGCGCGCGCCAACACCTCCGGCGCGCGGTCCTGGAGGCTCACGTGGAAGCCCTTGATCGCCGCCCACGCGGCGATGTCGGCGCCCATCACCCCGGCCCCGACCACATGGACGCGCCGAATCCCATGGGCGTGCGCGCGGGCGCGCCGCTTCAACTCCTCGGAGAGCTCGAACATGTGCACGAGGTGCCGGCTCACGGGACCCACGAGCAGTTCCGCGCACGACAGCGCCTCGGCCTCGAACGACGCCTGGCGGGTCCATAGCGACACGATCCGGCACGGCGCCGGATAGTGGCGGCATTCGACCTTGGCCTTCAGACGACGCTGGAGGAACGCGCCGACATAGGGGCGCAGCAACGGCGCCCCCAGGAATCCCCGATACCAGGGCGGGCGCCCCTTGGGGGGCACGTCCCGAAGCAGCGCGCGCGCGGCGGCATCGAGGTGGCGCTGGGGCGCGCATGTGTCGACGAGCCCGAGGCCGCGCGCCTTGCGCGCCGACAGGCCGCGCCCGCTGATCATCAGGGACAGGGCCGGGAGCGGCCCCATGAGGGCCGGCAGCCGGATGGTCCCGCCAAAGCCGGGATGGATGCCGAGCTTGACCTCGGGCAGGGCGAGACGGGTGCGTTCGTCGTCGCACGCCACCCGATAACTGCACGCGAGCGCGAGCTCGAGGCCGCCGCCCAGACACGGGCCGTGGATGACGGCGACCGAGGGGTACGGGAGGGCCGCGAGGCGCGCCAAGACCATCTGTCCGGCGCGCGTGAGTTCGGCCGCGCGCGCGGCATCGAGGATGCGCCGGAATTCATGGACATCGGCGCCGACGGCGAAGCCCTGGGGCTTGCCCGAACGGATCACGAGTCCGCGGAAGGGGCGGGTCTCCAGGATCGCGAGCAGTTGATCGAGCTCGCCCAGGACCTCGCGCGACAGGACGTTGTGCCGCTTGTCCGGGCAATCCAGGATGAGTTCGGCAATGTCGTCGGCCTCCGACAGCGTCCAGCTGCTGGTCATGACGCGTCCCCTCCCCGTATCAGCATGGCCCCGCCCTGCCCCCCGCCTATGCACAGCGTGGCGAGCCCCAAGGCCCCCGGCGCATCCTTCAGGGAACGCGCCAGATGCAAGACCAGCCGCGCGCCGGTGGCGCCCACCGGATGCCCGATCGCCACCGCGCCCCCGTGAGGGTTCAGGCGCGCCTCATCGATGGCCCCGGGCGCGGCCTCCAGGCCGAGTTCGTCGCGGGCATAGCCGGGGCTGTCCCATGCCGCCTGACAGGCCAGGACCTGGGCGCTGAAGGCCTCGTTCAGCTCGACATGATGCATATCGGCGAGGGCAAGCCTGTGGGCGGCCAGCAGCCGGGCGGTCGCGTGCACGGGCCCCAGACCCATCTGCGCCGGGTCGACCCCCGCCCAGGCATGATCGATGATCTCGCCCAACACCGGCAACTGCCAGCGCTTGACGGCGGCGGCGCTCGCCAACACCACGAGCGCCGCCCCGTCGGAGATCTGCGAGCTGTTGCCCGAGGTCACATGGCCGAATGGCCGGTCGAACACCGGGCGCAGGCGCGCGAGCTTCTCGAGATCGGTGTCGGTGCGCACGCCATTGTCCTGGCCATAGTAGTCCGCCTGCGATCCGTAGACGGGCTCGATCTCGTCCTTGAAGAGCCCATCGGCCTGGGCGCGCGCGGCCCGCTGATGACTTTGCAGGGCATGGTTGTCCTGGGCCGATCGCCCGATGCCGAACCGATGGGCCACGATCTCGGCGGTCTGCCCCATGGAGAGGCCGACCACGGGATCGCGCAGTCCGCGCAAAAGCGCGAACACCGGCTTGAGGTGGCCGGGCCGGAAACCGGCCAGGGACCGCAGTCGTTGGCCGGGGCCCTTGGCGCGATACAGGCGCGCCAACCATTGGCTCATGGCCATGTTCGCCTGAATGGGCGCGCGGCTCATGGCCTCCGTGCCGCCGGCCAGCACCAACTGGGCGCGTCCGGCGCTGATACGATCGTAGGCGCTGGCCAAAGCCTGCAGGCCCGAGGCGCAGTTGCGCTGCACGGTATGGGCCGGGACCGCGAAACCGGTCCCGAGACGCAGGCCGACGATGCGCGCGATATTGGCCTCGTCGGCGGAGGCGATGACGCAACCCAGGATGATTTCGTCCAGATCCTCGGCGGTGAACGGCTGGCGCGCCAGCAGCGCGCGGCCGGCCATGACCGCGAGATCGGCGGCGCTGAAGGGTCCGGGCTCGTCGCGGGCCTTCAGAAACGGGGTGCGCGCGCCGTCAATGATAAATACCCTGCCACTCATCTCGCCTCCTTGGCTTCGGCCTCGGGCAACAACGCCAACAAGGCATCGACCCACGCGCGGGCGTCGCCGATACAGCGCACCACGGGCGGGGCCCCTTCACGCGCGGCGAAGATCGGCGCCTCGGCATCATGGTTGATGGCGACGATCTGCGTATCGGCCGCGATGCCGACCAGATGCTGCGGCGCCCCTGAAACCCCGAGCGCGAGCAGCAACCGCGGCGCTATGTGGATGCCGGTCTGCCCGATCTGGTGTTCCGGCGGCAAAAGCCCGCTTTCCTGCACGACCTTGCGCGTCGCGCCGAACGCCACCTCGCATCCCATCATAGCCGATAGCCGCGACTTAAGTCTCATGAGCCCCCTTTGAAAGAACGCCCCGTCGGCCACTCCCTGCCCGATGTCGATCACCACCTCGGCACCGGCAAGCCCCGCGGCGCGGGATGCGCGCGCGACGCGCGCGAATCGTCCGGGGCGCCCCTTTGCGACCGCCCAATCCTCCACGACGCACGGGGTCGCGATCGGGGCTTCGGTCTTTCCGGTCACGGGCGCCGCCACCAGCACCGCGCGTTCCGGGCAGCGCGTCCGCCACCGCCGCCCGCCGCAGGCCCACACGAGATCGCCGCCCTGGCGGGCCTCGACGTCGATGTAGAGGGGGCGCGCGAGACGCGTGGCCAGGGCCCCGCCAAGCCCGGCGTCCTCGGGACCCAGGACGATCAGCGACGCGCCCGCCAGGCGCTCCGCCAAGGCCTCGGCCAACGTCGCGTCGGCACCGGTCGCGGGCACCCGGAAGAGCGGTCCGGACAGCCCCTCCGGAGGCGACTCCGCGGCCTTGCGCGCGAGCCATACGCCCCCGGGCTCGCCCAGGGTGCGGGCAAGGGCCACGCAGGCGCGAGCGCGCGCCCCGCCGCCACCGATGGCCATGAGCGCCGCTGTTCGCGCCGCCCCCTGCACGATCGGCCTGGCCGCCGACGGGACGCCCCCGACGCCCGCCAGCAACCACGCCGCCAGGGCCTCGGGGGAGCTCATGTCGCCGGGCGCCGCCGAGGACGCCGCGACCGCCGGGCAGGCCTTGGCCGCGGCCCCGGCGAGACGCTCCTCGAGGGGCGGCGTCTTCAACGCCTCCAGCCACTCCCCGACCGCAAACTCGTCGCTGCGCCCGGTGGCGGGCAGGCGCCCGCACGCGACGACCCGTCTCCGGTAGGCCACGCATAGGCGCCGCCCCGCGCCACGCACGATCTCGCAGCCGCGCGCCCCGGCCCCGGCGAGCCCGGTGATGCCATCCACCAGCACGGTATTCAAGGCGCCGGCCAGGGCCGCGAGCCACACCGGTTGCGAGGAGCCCGCCAGGATCAGGTCGGGGCGCAGACCCGCCGCGACGGGGGCCAGGGCCGCGGGATCGGCGAACCCGCCCGTGACCACCGCGTGGACGCGCGCGCCGGCGGCGCGCAGGCGCTGCGCGAGATCCGCGCACGGGGCGGCGGTCACGAGCAGGGCCGTCACGCCGAGTGTCGCGTCGCGATCGCGGGCGGCGAGGGCCTGATCGAGGACCGCCAGGTCCTCGTCGTCCAGACGCACGTCGCGCGCGTCGGGGTGCCGCACATCCCGCAAAAGGACCACGAGGTGTCCGCGCAGGCCGGGACCGAAGACCTGCGCCGGTCGCGCGGCCCCGGCGGCGCGGCGGCTGGCAAGCGCCACCACCGCCTGCTCATAGGCCGCCGCCTCGGTAAACAGCGCGTGGACGGCGCGGGCGCGGGCGGCCACCGCCTGCTCGCAGGCGGCCTCGAGCGCCTCGAGGGCGGCGAGGCCGCCGGTCGCCGCGCCTCGGGCGGCCAGCGCCAGGCGGCGCTCGACCTGCACGGCCCACGCATACATCTCGGCCGCCCAATCGACCACCGGAAACCAGGGGATCTGGGCGTCGCCGTCGTCGGCCACCCGCGCCTTCAGATCCTCGAGGCGCGGGCGCAGGAAATCGCTGAACGACCGGAGCGCGCGATCGAGCGCCGGGCTCCCGGTCGCCGCGATCGCATCGAAACGCGCGAACAAGGCCGGGAGGTCCTTCAGGACGAGGAAGCGCTGGATCTCGTTGGTGCCTTCGTAGATGTTGAGGATGCGCGCGTCGCGCCGCCATTTCTCGATGGGCTCGGACAGGGCCGCGGCCGACGGACCCCGCTCGACCTCGAGGGCGCGCAACACGCGGTGGAGGCCCTCGGACGCGAGAAACTTGGACAGGGCCGCCTCGGTGCGGAAGTCCCCGCGGGACAAGTCGGCGCGATCCATGAGACCGACCAGGCGCGCGCCCAGGGCGCGCAGGCGCTCATGCTCGAAGCGGGCGCACGCGAGCGCGGGCGATGCCGCATCGAAGTGCCGCGTATAGTCGGCGATGAGCCGCTCGAGAAGGCCGCCCGCGCCGACCACGAGCCCGCCGCGCCCCACGCTCAGGGTCTCCAGGGCATTCACCTGTCCATGACCCTCGAAGCCCAGGACGCGGCTCGCGCACACGCGTACCGACGCCAGCGTAATCTCGTTGGTGGGCGAGGCGCGCTGGCCGAGCTTGCGCTCATCGCGACCGACGATGAGCCCCTCGCTACGGCGCTCGACCATGAAGCCGGTCGCGCCCCGGGCGCTCTGCGCATACAGGCAATAGCGGTCGGCAAGCGAGCCGTTGCTGATCCACATCTTGCGGCCGGACAGCTCGAAGTACTCGTAGACCGGGCCGTCTTGGGCATCGAGCGGGACGCCCTTGTCGTCGTATTCGTAGACCTCTCCCGAATCCCCGACCACCCGGTGACGCGCGCGGCCCCGGGCGGCATCCCAGGGGCCATCGTCGAGACGCGCCCACGTCCCGTCCGGCATGCGATAACGGACCTCGGGCGCGGTGAAATCGAGACGTCGCTCATCGAGCAGGACGCGCGGTCCGCGGGCGGTGACAAACTGCCAAAGGCCGGCCTCGCCCGGGCTCAACGCCGCGCGCCGGGCCTCGGCGCGGGTCGTAAGCGCCCCGGTATCGGAACCGGCGGAGGGCTCGGTCAGGGCGAACGCGCTGATCTGCCCGCGCGCCAGAAAGCGCAGAAAGCGTTCATGGGCGGCGATACGAACCGGCAGGCGCGCGCGCTCCTCGGCCAGTCGTGGGGCGAGTGCCGCCAGTCGTTCGTCAAAGACCCGGGCGTGCTCGGCCAGGGCATCCAGATCGCGCGTCCGGGCGGTGGCCACCAGGGCCTCGAACGCATCAAGCACATCGCGCGCGAGGTATTTCAAGGCCGATCCGGGCTTCAGGAAGCGGTCCTTGATATGCGCGGCCATGGCCTCGAGGGTCTGGCGCAGCGCGCCTGGGCGCGGGCGCTCGGCGAGCGCGCCCAGGCGATGCGCGCGCTGGCGCAGATCGGCGAAGGACCCCACGGAAAGGCCGGCGAGCTCCGTGTCCAGGCGCGGGAGGTCCTTTTGCAGGGCCAGCAACACGGGCATGGTACCGATGCTGGTGCTGGC
>DAHWGZ010000109.1 GCA_027335965.1 Acidiferrobacter sp. | reverse complement strand
CCGCCCTTGACCGTATCGTACATATGCCAGTGCCAGGAATCCGGCAAGACATTTCCGAGGGCCGCATTCACGCCGCCTTGCGCGGCCACGGTGTGCGAGCGCGTCGGAAAGACCTTGGACACCACCGCCACATGGGCATCGCCATCGGCGAGCTGCAAGGCCGCGCGCAGACCGGCGCCTCCGGCGCCCAGCACCAGGCAGTCGAACTGGCGGCGCGGAAGGCGCGTGCTCATGCCCATACCGCCACCATGCCATAGACCACCAGCGCGAGCAGGCCCGCGGCGATCGCCATGAGGCCCATGAAACGCGCGAGGGTGTGAGGGACATAATCCTTCAGGATCGAATCGCAACCGAGATAGGCATGCCATGCCACCGCCGAAAGCCAGCCGGCCAACACGATGCGCACGGCGGTCTCGTGAAAGAGCGCCTGCCAGGGGCCATAGCCCAGGCGCGGGAGCGCGGCGATCAGGACCATGAGCACGAGCGCGCCGCCGGCGATCGCCACCGCGCTTGCGCGCACGAGCAGATAGGCGCCGCTGCCGGCGCGGCGGCTGCCGAGATTGCGATCGCTCAGGGCCATGCCCAGAACGCCGCAAGCGCGGTGAGCAGCGCGAGGATCATGACCGCGCAAGCGCTCGCGCGCGAGTGCTCGCGCCCGAATCCCCAGCCGGCATCATGCGCCAAATGGCGGATGCCGCCGTAGAAGTGCTGGGCCACGACCAGAATCGCGAGCGGCCCCGAGACACGCCCCCACGGACCGCTTATGCCGTCCGCCACCTCCCGAAAGCCCTCGGGGCCTTGCAGGGAGGCCCGCAAAAGCACGAGGGCCCAAGCCACCACGCCGACCAAAAGGACGCCCGTGATGCGATGCAAAAGGGAGGCCCAAGCCCCCACCGGCAGCCGCAGGGTTCTCAGGCCCAGGTCTTGCGGGCGTGTCCCAGACATCCGGCCTCCCCTAGCCGTGGCAGCGGTTTTTGATATGATCGTGATGCGACGGGCGCATGTCAGGCATTATAGGGGGCGAGTCATGCAGAGGGAATGGAAGGCGGAATTGATCGAGGCCGGGGGGCTCGTGGAGGATGGCGCCCTCGCCGACTACGGCGATCGCCGCGCGGAGGTCGAGGCCGCCGCGCACGGCACGGTGTGGAGCCCGCTCACCCATATGGGAATCCTGCGCGTGACCGGCGCCGACGCGGCGGCCTTCCTGCACGGGCAGTTCAGCAACGACATCCTGAACCTCGGCGCCACGAACCAGCTGGCCGCCTACTGCACGGCCCAGGGGCGCATGATCACGCTGTTTCGGGTCGTACCCCACCAAGACGCCTTTCTTCTGCTATTGCCCGCGTCCCTCCAGGCGGCCGTCCAGAAGCGCCTGACGATGTATATCCTGCGCGCCCAGGTCAAGATCGCCCCCGCCGCCGATTGGGCCCTCATCGGCCTCTCAGGGCCGCATACGCCCCAGGCGCTGGCCGCGGCCGGCCTCCCTGCCCCGACCGCGCCCGAGGCCGCGACGCACGACGACATCACGGTCGCGGCGATCCCGGGACGCGCGCCGCGCGCCCTTGTCATGGGGCCGGAATCGGCGCTACGCGTGCTGCCATCGCGCCTGCCCGAGGTCACGCGGGTCGGCGCCCGCGCCTGGGCCTGGCTCGACATCCAGGCGGGACTGCCCGCCATAGGTCCGGAGACCTCGGAGGCCTTCGTGCCGCAGATGACGAACCTCGACCTTTTGGGGGGGATCAACTTTCGTAAGGGGTGTTATCCGGGACAAGAGATCGTGGCGCGCACCCATTACCTCGGGCGCCTGAAACAGCGCATGTATTTGGCGTCCCTGCCGGCGCACGCGCCCCTGCCGCCCCCCGGCGCCGCCCTGCAGGCGCCCAATCTCCCGGGACAAACCGCCGGCACGGTGGTCGACGCGCAGATCGGGCCCGATGGCGCCATCGACCTGCTGGCGGTCATCCAGATCAGCAGTCATGACGCCGGCACGGTCCTCTGGCAGGACACGCCGCTTGGCTTTCGCGACCTCCCCTATCCCCTGGCCGCGAGCTGCTGATTGCGAAACACGCGCGCGGTCTGGGTGGCCGGAGGGGTCCCCGGCACGATCTCGTAGAAGGTTTCACCCTTCTTCACCATCCCCAACCCCGATCGCGCCTGGGCCTCGATGGCCGCGCGCCCATGCCTCAAGCTCTTCACCTCGGCGGCCAGTTGCTCGTCGGTCTTCAGGAGCGCGGCGTTGGCCTGCGCGAGGGCATGGATGTGGCGCTCGCGGTGCATGAGCGCGATCACACCGCCCTGCCCGAACCACAGGGCATACTGGGTCAATGCGAATAGCGCCACCGCGAGCGGACCTATCCATTTCCTCATGGCCGCCATATTAGGCCCATAAGCTCAGCCTTGGGAATAGGCCTGCCGCGGGGCGCGCGCGTAACTGGCATTGCCGCCCTCGAACTCCTCGATCCGCAGGAGCTGGTTGTACTTGGCCATGCGCTCGGAACGCGACAGGGAGCCGGTCTTGATCTGGCCGGCGCCGGTGGCGACCGCGATGTCGGCGATGGCGGTATCCTCGGTCTCGCCCGAGCGGTGCGAGAGGATCACGCCGTAGCCGGCCGCCTGCGCCCGGTGTATGGTCTTCAGCGTTTCGGTCAGGGTCCCGATCTGATTGGGCTTGATGAGGATGGCGTTGGCCACGCCCTGATCGATGCCGCGCTCGAGGATGGCGCTATTGGTCACGAACAGGTCATCACCCACGAGCTGGACCCGGCCGCCCAAGCGCTGCGTGAGACCCTTCCATCCGGCCCAATCCTCTTCACCCATGCCATCCTCGATGCTCACGATCGGATAGCGCGCCATCCAGCCCTCATAGAGCCCGGTCAGGGCGGTGGCATCAAGCGTCCGACCCTCGCCGGCAAGCCGATACGATCCATTGTCGTCGATGAGCTCGGACACGGCGGCATCGAGGGCGATACCCACCTGTTTTCCGGGGACGTAGCCGGCCGCCGTTATGGCCTCCTGGATCAGGGTCAAGGCCTCCTCGTTGGTGCCCAGGTCGGGCGCGAACCCCCCCTCGTCCCCGACCGAGGTGGCAAGCCCGCGCGCCTTCAAAAGGCCCTTCAGCGTATGGAAGATCTCCGCCCCCCAGCGCAGCGCCTCGGAGAATCGCGAGGCCCCGAAAGGCACGATCATGAACTCCTGAAAATCCAGGTTGTTGTCGGCGTGCGCGCCGCCATTCACGATATTCATGAGCGGCACCGGCAAAACGAAGGGCCCGCGCCCTCCCAGGTGCCGATACAACGGCACGCCGGCCTCGGCCGCGAGCGCGCGCGCGAGCGCGAGCGACACCGCCAGGATGGCGTTGGCGCCCAGACGCGATTTGTCCTCGGTGCCGTCCAAGGCAATCATGCGTTCGTCGACCGCGGCCTGCGCGGCATCCGCGCCCACGAGCGCCGCCTTGAGCGTCTCGTTCACCGAGGCGCACGCCTTGAGGACCCCAAGCCCACGAAACCGCTGCTTGTCGCCGTCGCGCAATTCGAAGGCCTCGCGCGCGCCCGTGGAGGCGCCGGACGGGACAGAGGCGCGCCCGGTAGCCCCGGAATCGAGCGCCACATCCACCTCGACGGTGGGATTCCCGCGGGAATCAAGGATCTCGCGCGCCCGCATATCTGCAATCTTGCTCATGACACCATCCTGAAAAATTCCTTGCCGTTTTTGATTAACCACCGGTCATCTCGTCCAAGCCGCGTCCCTTAACGCATGCGTCGATCTCCCTCAAGGTGCCAAGCAGGCGCTCGAGGCGCGCAAGCGGCCAAGCGTTGGGCCCGTCACTCAAGGCCTTGTCCGGATCGGGATGGGTCTCCATGAACACCCCCGCCACGCCGGACGCCACCGCCGCGCGCGCCAGCACCGGCACATGCTCGCGCTGGCCGCCCGAACACGAGCCCCGTCCACCGGGTAGCTGAACCGAGTGCGTGGCATCGAACACCACGGGGCATCCGGTCTCGCGCATGATGGCAAGACCGCGCATATCCGAGACGAGATTATTATACCCAAATGACGCCCCACGCTCGCACACCAGGATGCGTCCCTCGCCGCCGGCGGCGCGCGCCTTGTCCACCACGTTCTTCATGTCGCCCGGGGCCAGGAACTGCCCCTTCTTGATGTTCACGGGTCGGCCCGCCTCCACCACCGCCTGGATGAAATCGGTCTGCCGGCACAGAAACGCCGGGGTCTGCAGCACATCGGCGACCGCGGCAACCTCGGCGATCTCGGGGATGTCATGCACGTCGGTCAGCACCGGCACGCCCACCGTGTCGCGCACCTCGGCCAGGATCGCAAGTCCGGCATCGCGCCCCGGCCCGCGGAACGAGGCATGCGAACTGCGATTGGCCTTGTCGAATGATGACTTGTAGATGAAGGGAATCGACAGGCGCGCGGTCATCTCCTTCAGCGCCTGCGCGGTCTCCAGCGCCAAGGACCGCGACTCGATCACGCAGGGTCCTGCGATGAGAAAAAAGGGCCGATCCAGCCCCACCTCGAAGCCGCAGAGCTTCATGCCGAATCGGCCTGCCGCGCGGCCACGAGCGCGCGCCGCGCGCGCGCCGCCTCGATGAAACTGCGAAACAGCGGGTGGCCGTCGCGCGGGTTGGAGGTGAATTCGGGATGGAACTGGACGCCAACGAACCACGGATGATCGGGCAACTCGATGATCTCCACGAGCGCCTGATCGGGCGAGGTCCCGGAAATGCGCAGGCCCTTTTCGGCGAGCCGCTCGCGGTAGGTGTTGTTGACCTCATAGCGATGGCGGTGACGTTCCACCACGCTCGACGCGGCGTATATCCCGGCCACGCGGCTGCCGGGCGCAAGCTCGCAACGCTGGCCGCCCAGGCGCATGCTGCCCCCGAGATCGGCGTCCTCGGTGCGCACCTCGCGCTGCCCCTGGCTGCCCATCCATTCGGTGATGAGGGCAATGACCGGATGCGGGGTCTTGGGATCGAACTCGGTGCTGTGCGCCCCGGCAAGACCGACCTTGGCGCGCGCGAACTCGATGACCGCGATCTGCATGCCAAGGCAGATGCCGAGATAGGGCACGGCGTTCTCGCGGGCATAGCGCACGGCCGCGATCTTGCCTTCCGTGCCGCGTCCGCCAAAGCCCCCGGGGACCAGGATGGCGTCATAGGGCGCGAGACAATCGACACCCTCGCGCTCCAGGACCTCGGAATCGACGTAATGGATGCGCACCTGCAGGCGCGTGTGGATGCCGGCGTGGATCAGGGCCTCGGACAGGGATTTATAGGACTCCGTCAGATGCACGTACTTGCCGACGATGGCGATATCGACGACCCCCTGGGGGTGGTCGAGGGCGTCGTTCACCGCCCGCCACTGGCTCAGATCGATGGTCTTGGCCTTCAGCCGCAGCTGTTCGACCACGATGTCGTCGAGACCCTGGTCATGGAGGATCTCCGGTATGCGGTAGATGTTGTCGACATCGATCGCCGAAATGACGGCCCGCGCCGGGACATTGGTGAAAAGCGCGATCTTCTGCCGCTCGTCTTCCGGCAGCCTGCGATCCGCGCGGCACAAAAGCACGTCGGGCTGGATGCCGATGCCGCGCAATTCCTTGACTGAATGCTGCGTGGGCTTGGTCTTGATCTCGCCCGAGGCCTTGATGAACGGCACCAGCGTGAGATGCATGTAGACGGCATGCTGGCGCCCGTACTCCACCCCCATCTGGCGGATGGCCTCGAGAAACGGCAGGGACTCGATGTCACCCACGGTGCCGCC
>DAHWGZ010000108.1 GCA_027335965.1 Acidiferrobacter sp. | reverse complement strand
GCTTGGTGCTGGTGGCCTTCAAGAGCGCCTCGGCCTTCTTGCGGCTTTGGGCGTTCACGGTCCCGACGTTGACGGACGATGTTTCGTGAGCGGCGGCGCTTGAAGGTCCGGCGGCAAGCGCGCACAACACGAGGGAACTTAGCACCGACAGTCGACCCGGACTGGCCGGTAACGGGCGATTAAGGGACGGCATGACGCGGTATTCCTCCACTGATTTTGTTCATGTTGGGAACTTTCTGGGGCGTACTGTGCCGTAGGGTTGTGACAACCCCGGCCCCTTTCGATGACAGTTTATTGACAGAATTACGGGTCCTATGTGTTTCGAGCGGGCCGACGACCAGGGCTCGTCAGGCGACGGAAGATCGTCTACCATTATGGCATTCATGATATTGTCGATCGTTACACAGGTTACGCGGGGCCTTTGCCTCGCCTTCATGAGGTATCAACGGGTATGAATGACATGACACCGGGCAACCGGGGCGCTCAGAGCGGCGAGCGCCCACGGATCTGGGATGTTCCGACGCGCGCGTTTCATTGGACACTGGCGGGTCTCGTGGCCTGGGAGTGGGCCTCGGCCCACCTCGGGCACGGCTTGATGCGCTACCACATGTGGGGCGGCTACGCGGTGCTCACGTTGATCCTGTTTCGCCTGTCATGGGGCTTTATCGGCAGCCATACCGCGCGCTTCGCGCACTTCCTGCGCTCGCCGCGCGGCACCTGGGAATACGTCAAATCGTGGCGCCGGGGCGCGCCCGACGTGCATGGGCATAACCCGCTGGGCGGATGGGCCGTCATCGCCTTTCTGGTGTCATTGATGGTTCAGGTCGGGACCGGGCTTTTTGCAACCGACGACGTCTTGACCTCCGGACCCTTGAACCCGATGGTCGGGGGCCATATGGGCGATCTTCTGACGACCATCCATAAGTGGAATTTCGACGTCCTGCTGACGCTCATCGTGACGCATGTGAGCGCCGTGATCCTGCATCGCGTGGTGGGGGGGCATGATCTCGTACGGCCCATGATCACCGGCCGGGCGGCCAAGCCCGTGGCGAGCCCGGTCCCGAATCACGCCTTCGCGCGCCCCTGGGTGAGCGTGCTCGCGCTGGCGCTATCGGGCCTCGGGACCTGGCTCATTCTCCAGATTTGAGCGGGCCTAACGCATGAAGCGGTGATGGCAGGAGCGGCAGGCGTCGGCCACGCGTTCCAGCGGACGGGCCGATGCCGCAAGCGGGGCATGGGCGGCAGCCTGCGCGAGCGTGCGCGTAAGCGCCTCGAAATGGCTGACCGTCGCCGCGAAGGCGCGCGGCTGCTGCCAGATGCGCACGGAGGCCTTGGTGGCCCCGCGATCCGACCCTGGCACGAAGGCCACCCATGGCAGCTGGGCGAGTGCGGCCAGCGCCCGGCCCTCTCCGGCGATGCGGCTCGGATCGTAAGGACGCTGATGGCGGAGCGTCTGCGCGATGCGCACGAGATTCCAGTCCATCGCCACCATGAGTTCGCGGCGGTAGGCAATGTCGGACTGGATGCGGGTCTCCGCCAGCACCGCGGCAGGCGCAAGGACTGCGGCCACGGCGCATAGGGCCATGACCTTTTTCAGGCATTTCATGGGTTGGAAATCTCCTTTGGGGGGTGGCGCGGTCCCTCGGGAACCGCGTGGCGCGATACTACGGAGGGTGCATGACAAAACCGTGACGGGAGCGAACCGCCAACCCACGCAGGCTTCAGGGAAGCGCGGCGGGGCCGGAAAGCGCGCCGCCGGGCCATGGGCCCTTGCGGAAAAGAGCGGTTGCGCGAAGGTCGGTCGCGAAGTGAAGGCGCCCCTCAGGGGAAGCCGCGCACCGCGGCCCGGCAGATGGCGATGAGGGTCCCGGCCCACGGCGCGGCGAGCACCATGGCGATACCGTTGGCGCTCAGGATCCAGCGCAGATCGCGCGCCTGGCGCAACGGGCCCGAGTCCACCGGGGCATCGAAAAACATGAGCTTTACGATGCGCAGGTAATAGAACGCGCCGATCACGGAAAATAGCACGGCGGCCACCGCCAGCCCATAAAATCCGGCGCTGACCGCCGCCTGGATGACGGCGAACTTGGCGTAGAATCCTATGGTCGGCGGCACGCCCGCCATCGAGAACATGATCAGCAACATCACCCAGGCATACCAAGGGCTTCTCTGATAGAGGCCGCGCAGATCCTCCAGCCGCTCGGCCTCGAAACCCTTGCGCGAGAGCAGGATGATGACGCCAAAGGCCCCAAGGGTCATGAAGGCGTAGACCAGGGCATAGAACAGGGCATCGGCATAGCCGCTTGCGCGCGCGCTCAGGAGCCCAAGCAGCAGGAAGCCCATGTGCGCGATCGCCGAGTAAGCCAGCATGCGCTTCAAATTGGTCTGAGCTATGGCAACGACATTGCCGATGGCCATCGACAAAAACGCAAGCAGGACGAGCATCTCCTGCCAGGCGCCGGACAGGCCATGGAGTCCTTCCACGAGCAGGCGCAGAAAGAGCGCGAAGGCGGCGATCTTGGGGGCCGCGCCGACGTACAGGGTCACGGCCGTGGGCGCCCCCTCATACACGTCGGGCACCCACATATGGAAGGGTACCGCGCCGAGCTTGAAGGCAAGCCCCGACAGGACGAACACGAGACCGAGCGTCGCCACCATGTCATGGCGCGGGAGCGCGGCGAGCGCCGTCGCCACCTTGCCGATCGCGAGACTGCCGGTGGCGCCATAGAGCATGGACAGGCCATAGAGCAAAAGCCCCGAGGACAACGCGCCCAGCACGAAGTACTTCATGGCGGCCTCGGTGGCCGCAATGGAATCGCGCTGCATCGCGATCAACGCGTAGAGGCTAAGCGACAAAAGCTCGAGTCCCAGGTACAGGGACAGGAAGTGCGCGGCGCTCACCATCACGCACATGCCCGTGACGCCCGTGAGC
The DNA here is from genome assembly GCA_027335965.1 of Acidiferrobacter sp. The sequence continues at coordinate 2,889 of DAHWGZ010000108.1, read as the reverse complement.
GCGAGCGCGAAATATTCGCTGCGGAACACCCCGCGCTCGGCGATGTAGGTCCGCGAATAGGCGAGCACGATGGCGGTCAGCACGAAGATCGCGATCTGCAGGACGATGCTCAGCCGATCGCCGATCACCATGCCGTGCAGCACCACGCGCGCGCCCTCGTTGCGCAACGAATAGGCGACGATCGCCGCGGCCACGAGCGTGGCCTGGGTGAGCCCGTACATCAGACCCTTGAATCGTCGCTTCCAGAAGAGGTCCGCGAGCAGGATCACGCAGGCCATGGAAAAAACGACGATTTCCGGCAAAACCGGTCTTATATGCACCATGAGACCACCCTAGGGGTTCGCGCCGGCGAGCCGCACGCCCGGGCGCCATAAAAGATGATGCACGGAGGCCGTCATCACATGCAGCAGGGGCGCGGGCCACAGGCCCAGAACGAGCACCGCCGCGCCGAGGACCGCGAGGAACGACAGCTCGCGCCCGGTCACGTCCGACAGCCCCGCCACGGCGGGCTTGGTGACCGGCCCGAAGATGACCCGCTTATACATCCACAGCGTATAGGCGGCGCCCGAGATCAAGGACGTGGCCACGAGCACCGCGTACCAGAAATCGGCCTTGAACGCCCCCAGGATGACGAGAAACTCGCCCACGAACCCCGAGGTGCCAGGCAGCCCGGAGTTGGCCATGGCAAAAAGCATCATGAACGCCGCGAATATCGGCATGCGATTGACCACGCCGCCGTAATCGTGGATGGCGCGGGAGTGCAGGCGGTCATACATCACCCCGACACACAGAAAGAGCGCGGCCGACACGAAGCCATGCGAGATCATCTGCACGAGCGCGCCATCCATGGCGATGCGACTGAACAGGAAGATCCCGAGGGTTACGAAGCCCATGTGCGCGATCGACGAATAGGCGATCAGCTTCTTCATGTCGTCTTGCACGAGCGCCACGAGGCCGATATAGACCACGGCGATCAGCGAAAGCGTGATCATGAGGCCCGCAAGCTCATGGCTCGCCAACGGCACGATCGGCAGGCTGAAACGCACGAAACCGTAGGCCCCCATCTTCAGCATGATGGCGGCCAGCACCACCGATCCGCCGGTGGGCGCCTCGACATGCGCGTCCGGGAGCCACGTATGGACGGGCCACATCGGGATCTTGACCGCGAACGCGATCAAGAACGCCAGGAATATCAATATCTGCGGGGTGGCGGCGAGCGGCAGGTGATAAAACGAAACGATATTGAAGGTCTCGCCGGCGCGGAAATACAGATAAAGCAGCGCCACCAGCATGAGTACCGATCCGAGGAAGGTATACAAAAAGAACTTGATGGTGGCGTAGACCCGATTCGGCCCTCCCCAGATGCCGATGATCAAAAACATCGGGATCAGCATCGCCTCCCAGAAGACATAGAACAACATGGCGTCGAGGGCGCTGAAGACCCCGATCATGAGGCCTTCCATGATGAGGAAAGAGGCGAAATACTCAGGCACGCGGTCCTTGATCGCGGGCCCGGCGGCCATTACCACGATCACCCCCACCACGCTCGTGAGCAGCACGAGCGGCAGCGAGATGCCGTCGATGCCGAGCGCGTAATTGACGTGAAACGCCGGTATCCAGGGAATGCTCTCGCGAAACTGCATGGCGAACGAGCCCGCGTGAAACAGCTGCCACAACGGGACGGTCACCAGGAAGGTGAGGCCTGCGCCTATCGCCGCCAGCGGACGGACGAGTCCAGGATAGCGCCGGCCACCGACCAGTATGAGGAGCCCGAAGGCGATGGGCAGCCAGATCGCGATGCTGAGGGCTGTATGTCGATAGACGTCCATGGTGGCAGCCCTTATCCGCGGTGAAGAAAAAATGTCATGAGTACAAAGAGCCCCAGGATGATGGCGAAGGCGTAATGATAGATGTAGCCGGACTGCAGGCGCCGGCCCAACGCCGCAATCCTTCCCACGAGCCGCGCGGTGCCATTCACGATGGCCCCGTCTATGAGCCGCACGTCACCGACGCGCCACAGAAAACGCCCGGCGGCGCGCGCGCCGGCGGCAAAGCCGCCGAGATAAACGGCGTCGAAGCCGTAGCCTGCGCGCAACACCGCATAGAGGACGTGCAGGCGACGCGCGATCAATGCCGGCAGCTCCGGCCTGCGGATATAGAGATACCATGCGCTGGCGATGCCGCCGAGCGCCAGATAAAGCGGCGGCGAGACAAAGGCCGCGCCGATGAAGGCCAGCACGCCGTGATAGTGCGGGGCCATGCGCAAGAGCGGATTGTCGGACGGCCGCACATAGAGGGCGCCCCTGAAGAAATGGCCGAAGAGCAGCGGGCGCATGAGGAACATGCCGGCCACCACCGAGGGTATGGCGAGCAGCACGAGCGGCAACGTCACCACCCACGGGGATTCCTTGAGATGGTGGCGGGCATGGGCGTCCATGCGCGGTTCGCCATAGAACGCCAAAAACAGCATGCGGAAGGTATAAAACGCGGTCACGAAAACGCCGGCCAGCACCGCCGCGAAGGCATAGTCCGCGCCCGGCAGGGTCGAACGCGCAACCGCGTCGATGATGGCGTCCTTGGAGAAAAAGCCGGCGAAGGGCGGGATGCCCACGAGCGCGAGCGAGCCCACCCAGGTGGCGGCGAACGTGACCGGCATGTAGCGCCTGAGACCGCCCATCTTGCGCAGGTCCTGTTCATGGTGCATGGCGATGATGACCGAGCCCGCCGCCAGGAACAGCAGGGCCTTGAAGAAGGCGTGCGTCACGAGATGGAAGATCGCGGCGGCATAGGCCGAGGCGCCGAGCGCCGCGGTCATGTAGCCCAGCTGCGAAAGCGTCGAATAGGCAATGACGCGCTTGATGTCGGTCTGCACCATGCCAAGCAGCGCCA
>DAHWGZ010000107.1 GCA_027335965.1 Acidiferrobacter sp. | reverse complement strand
GGGTCAGCGGCAAAGGTGCGCTCCAGGTTTTGCTCCAGGAGCGCGCGCAATTCGGCGCCGGTGATGGTGACCGCGGAGACCGGCGGGTTCATGGGGACCCAGTCGCGCAAGGCACCGCGCGTGACCGGACCGGATGAAATCGGTGCGCCATAACACGAGGCGTTGGTGAAGGCGAGCGGGATCCCGGTCTTGGCGCGAATCGCCGCCAAAAGGAGATTGTCGGCAGTCGACTCCCACATGGCAAAACGATCGAAGCCGCCCTCGGCCTCACTCAGCACGGCATCACGCTCGGACGCAGGGCCTCGCTCACGGCGTCCGCCATGGCGGCATCCGGGGCGATCCCGGCCGCCACCTCGACGAGCTCGTAGTGGTAGGCCCTCATCTTCCCGCCCTCCCCGCTCGGGTCCAGGCGCCCCAAAAACACGCCTTGCGCGCCCGACTGGATGACGAGCGCGCCGCCGGCGCGCATCGGCGCGAATAACTGGTTGTGGGTATGCCCGCTCAGGCACACATCGATACCCGGGGTCATGCCCAAAAGCTTGAGATCCTGCGGCAGGCCTAGGTGCGACAACAACACCACGAGGTCGACCCCGTCATCGCGCCTCAGGCGCGCGGCGAGCGGCGCTATGACCTCCATACCCAAGGTAAAGAACACGCCCTCGCTGAAGGACTCCGGCATGGTCTTGTCGACGATATTGCAGGCCACGCCGATGACCCCCACCCGGCAGCCGCCGACCTCGAAGATCTCGCAGGGGGAAAACAAGGGGACCCCGGAGCGTTGATCGTAGACGTTGCAGGCCAACACCGGGTAGTCGAGGGCGCGCGCCCGGTCCCGAAACCCCCTCGGGCCATAGGCAAACTCCCAGTGGCCGGTCATGGCGGCGATCCCGAGGCGGTTCAAGAGCGGGGGCAGGAACGCGCCCTGCGTCGCCACCACAGGCCAGGTGCCGTGCAGGGTGTCGCCGCAATCGAGGAACAGGACCGGCGCGTCTTGCCGCCATTGGGCGAGCAGCGCGGCCAGGCGCGCATAGCCGCCGGCAGGGCGATACACCGTGCCGCCGGCGCCCGCAAACGCCTCCGGGTGTTCATACAGATAGGCGTGGCTGTCGTTGATCTGGACCAGGGTGATCTCGGGCATGGGCCCATGCTCCCCCGGACCGACGCCCGTGCCATCGGCCTTTACGCCGAGCCGCGAGATCAGGAGGCGGCGGCGCCCTTCAGGGTGACGCGCCGCAGCTCGACCGGCGCCCCGCTGCCGGTATCGAAGGTCACGGCGGCCTCGAGGCCGGCGCGCGCGATCTGCTCCGGGTCGGTCTCGCGGTCGTAGGCCGCATGCATGGCCCCGAGGGCGTACTGTTCCCCGGAACCGAAGGCGTAGAACTTGGTGTATTCGAGGACCGTGCGCTTGGAGCAGACCCCGAAAATCCCATGGGCATTGGCGATCAGAAGGCTCACCTGCATGGATTCAAAGGCATCCTCGCCATTGTCCCCATCGAGCCTCAGGAAATAATGGTCCTTCAAGACCGCGTGCAGCTGCAGGCTCGTCTTATAGATGTCGTTCACATCCTTGAACGAGCGCCGGCAGGAGGTCTCCTGAAAGATGTTGCGCAGCGCCATGTCCATGGCCGCGTGCCCGGTCACGGCAAGCCAGCTATGGTCGACACGGATGAGCTTGCTGGCATTCTTGATGAAGTCCGCCGATTCGCGCTGGTCACCATACGTGCCCAGGGTATCGGCGCCGATCACCGCCGTATCGCCCTTGCGCACCACCACTATCGTCGTCATAACCCGTCCCGCGAAACCCGTCAGCGCGATCAGGGGGCGCGCCCCGCGCCACGGGCCACTTTGACCCGGCGCCGGCCCCCCTTTACTATGGGACGCAGTATACGGTCGCCTTCAGCCCATGAGCAATCCATCAGATCACCCGATCGCCCCGCCGCCCGAGGACCGCGCCCGTCGCGCCCAGGAGCTGTTGCGCGCGTGCGTGCACTGCGGTTTTTGCAACGCCACATGCCCGACCTACACCCTGACCGGTGATGAGCGCGAGGGTCCGCGCGGCCGCCTCTACCTCATGAAAGACCTGCTTTCGGGCCACGCAGACGGCGCCGATCTCGAACCGCTCAGCCATTGCCTGAGTTGCCGGTCCTGCGAGACCACGTGTCCGGCGGGGGTCCGTTACAGCGAGATCCTGGACACGGTGCGCGAGCGCACCCAGGAAGAACGACCGAAGGGACAGCGCGTCCTGGACCAGCTCTCGGCGGTGGCGCTGTCGGCGCGCCGGCCGCTGGCGGCGATCATGGGCGGCGCGCGGCGCCTGCGGCCATTCGCCCCCAAGGCCCTGAAACAGCGCGTGCTGCCGAGCACCAAGGGGCTCGAATGGCCGGCGGCGCGCCACACCCGCCGCGTGGGAGTGCTGATCGGCTGCGTTCAGCCCGCATTGCGTCCGGACCTCGACACCAAGGCGGCGCTGGTCCTCGATCAGCTCGGCATCAGCGCAGAACAGGTGGGGCCGGCCTGCTGCGGCGCGCTCCCCTTCCACCTTCACGCCCACGAGGAGGGCCGGTCGACGGCGCGGGCGACACTGGCGCTGGCCGAGGCCGGGAATTGGGAGGGTCTCACCAGCACCGCCAGCGGATGCACGGCCTTTCTGAAGGACTATGAGCGGCTCTTCCTGGACACGGATGCCGCGGAACGCGCCCAGACATTCGCCGCCACGGTGACCGATATCGCCGCGTGGATCGACCCATCGCGCCTTCCGCGCGTTCCCGAACCAAAGCAGCGGCGCATCGCCTGGCATGCCCCATGCAGCCTGCAGCATGCCCTGAAGGAGACCGAACGCGTGGAGACCATCCTGCGGGCGCTGGGCCATACGCTCGTCCCGATCACCGACAGCGCCCTGTGCTGCGGTTCAGCGGGACCCTATTCCGTGCGTCACCCGCGCCTGGCCGCGGCCCTCGGCCGCCGCAAATGGCGCACCCTGACCGGCGCCGACCCGGAGATGGTCGTGACCGCCAACATCGGCTGCCAGCAGCACCTGGCGCGACACGGCAACCGCCCCGTCGAGCACTGGCTGGATCTCGTCTACGACGCGCTCACCAATCGGGATAGAGCCGGCCGCGATTGAGGATGGCGCGCGGGTCCATGGCCGCCTTGATGCGCCCCATGAGCGCCATGGTCGCGGGCGCGCCCGGCGCCCACGGGCCCTGACTGCGGTCAGCCCCCACGAGGCGCATGGCCTGCCCACGCCAGTGCGTGGCGTATTCGAAGACCGGCCCGGGATCTCCCGAAAGCCGCCAGAAGCGCTGCGCGCCCGCCCAATCGATCAAGGTCTCCCGGGGTTCCCAGGGCGCGTCCGATGGCACGAGCACGCGCCACAGATCGCCCGGTCGGGCGAAGAACGGCCCGCGCAGGTCCCGCAGATCGTCAAAAAGCCCGGGCTCTCCAACCTCTCCGCCGACGACCCGACGGGCCGCGGCCACCCGCTCCTCGCGCCCCGCGAGGCGCACATGCAAGACCCCGTCGGCGTAGCAGGCGCCGGTCACCGGCAAGGCACCTTCCCAGCGCCGCAAGGCGGCGTGCGCCGCGCGCCAGTCGAGGGCAAGATCACGCACCTCCTCGACCTCGGCGCGCTGGGCGAGGCGCAGGCTCACGTCCAGCAAAAGCCCGAGCGTGCCATACGCCCCGACCATGAGCCGCGCGACATCGAAGCCCGCGACGTTCTTCAGGACCTGCCCGCCGAACCGCAGGATCTCGCCGGTTCCCGACGCGATGCGCGCGCCCAGGACGGCATCGCGCAAGGCCCCGCCGTAGGGGCGCGAGGGACCGGTGAGCCCGACGGCGAGCGCCCCGCCGATGGTGGAGGCCGCGCCCAGGCGCGGAACATCGACCGTCAGGACCTGCCGCTCCCGGCCCAGAAGCTCCTCGAGGGCGGCGATGGGCGTGCCGGCGCGGACCGTGACCACGAACTCGGCGGGATCGTACTCCACGATTCCGACATGCCCGGCCACCGAAAGCGGCTGCCCGGTCGGTTGCCGCCCAAACGCCCGGCGCGTCCCGCCGCCGACGATCTCCAAGGGGGTGTCGGCGTCGTAGGCGGCGCGCACCGATGCGGCAAGGGCCTGGGCGCTATCGTGGTCTTTCATGCGCCCCCACCGTGGCCCGTCGTGCCCGAAACCGTCACGGACCTCACCCTAAAACCGCTCGAGGCGCGAGAATGGCAGGCGCCCCCCATGGACATGCATGCCGCCGGGCTCCACGCATCGCGCCGGCGTGGGCACCGCCTTGCCGGGGTTCAGCAGATGATGCGGATCGAATGCCGACTTCAGGGCATGAAAGGCCGCGAGCTCGGCGGCCGAGAACTGCGCGCACATGCCGTCGAGCTTTTCGACACCGACCCCGTGCTCGCCGCTGATCGTGCCCCCATGCCGCAGGCAAAGCCGCAAGATCTCGGCGCCCAGGGCCTCGACCTGCTCGAGTTGGCCGGGGACCGCGGCGTCATACAGGATCAAGGGATGGAGATTCCCATCGCCGGCATGAAAGACATTCGCGACCGGCCGCCCATAGCGATGCGAGAGCGCCGCGATCTCCGTCAATACCGACACCAGGGACCGGCGCGGGATCGTGCCGTCCATGCAGTAATAATCGGGCGCCAAGCGGCCCACCGCCGGGAACGCCGATTTGCGCCCCAGCCACAGCCGGCGCCGGTCCTCGTCGCGCGATGCCTGCTGCAGGGCAAATGCCCCATGGGCGGCGAAGATCGCGCGCAACCGCTCCCCGTCCAGGGCCACCGCCAGATCGTCTCCATCGACCTCCGCCAGCACCACCGCCGCCGACCCTTCGGGATAGCGGATGCCGGTATAGTCCTGGGCGGCCGACAGCGCCAGACCATCCATGAGCTCGAGGCCCGCCGGGACGATGCCCTCGGAGACCACCTGGCTTACGCTTGCCGCCGCCTCCTCGAGCGACCGGAAGGCGGCGAGCCAGGCCACGGTCGCAAGCGGCCGCGACCACAGCCGCACCGTTACCTCGACCACCACCCCCAACAAGCCCTCGGAGCCCGTCAACAGGGCGCAAAGATCCAGGGGCGCCTCGCCGGTCGGGCCGCCGATCTCGTGAAGGGTGCCATCCGCGGTGAAAAATTTGAGCGCGAGGATGTTGTGCGTGGTCAGCCCGTATTTGAGGCAGTGCACGCCGCCGGCATTCTCGGCGACATTGCCGCCGATCGTGCACGCGATCTGCGAGGACGGATCCGGGGCATAAAAAAGGCCAAAGGATCGCGCGGCCTCGGAGATCGCCAGGTTGCGGACCCCGGGCTCGACGCGCGCCAGTCGGTTGTCCGGGTCTATGGCCACGATGCGATCGAGGCGCGCAAGCCCAAGGACGATCCCTTCCGGATGAGGAAGGGCGCCGCCGGACAGGCCGGTGCCGGCGCCGCGCGCCACGATCGGGACATCGTACTCCGTGCACAAGGCCAGCACCTGTCCGACCTCGGCCGCGGTCCGCGGCAAGGCGACCGCCAACGGCCGCGCCCGGTAGACCGGCAGGCCGTCGCACTCGTACACCGTCACATCCGAGGATTTATGGAGAAGACCGTCGGCTGGCAAGATACGTTTCAGGCGTCGCATGAAGGCCGCGGGCCACGGACGCCGGTTGGACTCTGCGATATCGTTCATGGGACCTATACTGCCGAGCAAAGCCTCAACGGGCAAGCCCAGGAGATCATGTCATGGCGCAAGACGGATTGGTCGTGGAAATCACGCAGACCGAGGATTTCCGGTTTACGGTGCACTTCCCGCAAGCGGACCTGATGACCGACGAGCCGCCGCCCACGGGCGCCGGCAGCGGGCCACAACCGTCCGAGCTTCTGGCCGCCGCGGTCGCGAATTGCCTGATGGCAAGCCTACTCT
>DAHWGZ010000106.1 GCA_027335965.1 Acidiferrobacter sp. | reverse complement strand
GATGAGCGCGAGCGCGCCGGCATCCCCCGTGATGGCGCCGAGCTGCGGCCCGAGCGCCCTCGCAAAGCCCACGGGATGGCCACGATGCCCGCGGAAATAGGGGGCGGCGACGATCGCCCCGAGACGCAGTTGGGCGGCCACCGCCTGGGCGGTCTCGGGTTTTATGTGGGGCATGTCTGCCGACGCCACCAGCCAACCGTTCGAACCGGCGGCCATGCGTATGCCGAAGGCGAGCGACGCCCCTTGGCCGCCGTGTGTGTCCGGACAGCAGATGGTCTCGAATCCGGCCTCGCGAAGTTGGGCCGCGAGCGGAAGATCGTCTGGCCTGATGACCGCCACTGCCCGATCCACCGCCGCGCGCAAGGCGCGCGCGCTACGCACCGCAAGCGGCACGCCATCCATGGGTTCGACGGGCCGGGGTGATCCGGAGCGCCGGCTACGGCCAGATGCCAACAGTAATCCCGTAATCATGAAATAGTGACCTCCTTAGGTGACGCGGAAATGGTTTCCTGCATGCATCTTTCGGTATCTGTGACGCGCCAGCACCGCGGCCGGGTCGGGATCCAAGGGCCGCGCGGCCCATCGCGCGGTTCACGCGTGGTCGCCGGAATCCGGGTGTCCGCGCGATGCGGGCCCGACAAACACCCATGGCGCGGGCGCTTACCAAAAGTAGACAGCAGTCGGGGCCATAGATTCCCCGCCAAGGGCGACCCGCCCATCGGGATGATTCGCGCCCATGCCACGGCGGCGCCGCAAGCCGCCGGCCCATGGGGCGGGGCCGTGACTGCGGGCCATGCCATGCCCGCGGCCGGTGATTCTCATCGCAAGGCCAGCGGAAGCGGCAGGGCGCGGTAGCGCCTGCCGCTCGCCGCAAAGATGGCGTTGGCGAGGGCCGGTGCCAGCGGAGGGACGCCCGGCTCGCCCAGACCGCGCGGGGGACCGGCGTCCGGCAAGATATGGACGTCGACCGCGGGCATCTCGTCGATGCGCAGCAGCGGATAGCTGTCGAAGTTGCGTTGTTGTATCCGGCCGTTTTCCACGGTTATCGGTCCCTTCAAGGCCGCCTGCAGGGCGAACGCGACCGCACCTTCGATCTGCGCGTGCGCGATGTTGGGATTGACGACGAGCCCGCAGTCGCAGACGCAGACCACGCGCTCGATGTAAAGCCTGTCCGACCGCATCTTGACCGAGACCGCCTGGGCCATGCTAGCGCCAAATGACCTATGGACGGCGATCCCGAGACCCTGTCCGCGCGGCCGCGGCCGGCCCCAGCCGATGAGGCGCGCGGCCGCCTCCAGCACGCGCCGCTGCTGGTGATCGTCGGCCAGGAGCACGCGGCGTAGCGCCAGCGGGTCGCGGCCGGCGGCATGGGCGAGTTCGTCCACGAACGACTCCTTGACGAACGCCGTATAGGAGTCGGCTACCGAGCGCCAGAATCCGATCGGCACCGGGGTGTCGCGCTCCACATAGTCGATCTCGACGTTGGGGATGCGATAGGGCATGCCGACGGCCCCGCCGACAGCGGTCGGATCCACGCCGTTTTTGATCGCGGACGGATCGCGCGCGCGCATGAGGGATGCCGCGACGATGGTCTGGCGCCAAGCGGTGGGCAGGCCCGTGCGGTCCAGCGCGCCGGTCACGCGGTGATAGCTGTAGGGGCGATAGAAATCGTGGGTCATGTCCTCGGCGCGCGGCCACACCACTTTCACGGGATTCGGCACGGTCTTGGCCAAGGTCACGGCATCGGCCACGAAGTCCTGCTCGAGCCGCCGGCCAAAGCCGCCGCCAAGCAGGGTGGTATGGCAGACGATCCGGTCCGCGGCGAGACCCGTCAATCGGGAGGCGGTGATCTGTGCCCCGGTCTGGGCCTGTGTCGGCACCCAGATCTCGCAAAGGCCATCGTGAATGTGGGCCGTGCAGTTCATGGGCTCGAGCGGCGCGTGCGCGGCGTAGGGGATCTCGTAATCGGCAGCGATGACGCGCGCGGCATCGGCAATCGCCGAACGCGCATCGCCCCGGCGCTCGGCGATTGCGCCTTGGCGCGCTGCCAGGCGCTGATACTCGGCGCGGATCGCCGGTGTCGACAGGCTCGAGTCCCCCTCGGCCCAATGAAAATGGACCGCATCCAAGGCCTTCCAGGCCGTCCAGGTATCGGTCGCCACCACGCCAAGTCCGTGTTCGACGCGCGCTAAGCGCACCACCCCGGGCAGGGCTTGCGCCGCGCGCGCGTCGTAATCGCGCAAATGGCCGCCTACGGTCGGTGGTCTGCGGACCGCCCCCAGCAGAAGACCGGGCCTTTGCACGTCGATGCCGAAGAGGGCGCGTCCGGTGGTCTTGGCGGGGGTGTCGACGCGCGTCAGCGGACGCCCGATCAGGCGGAAGTGCCGTGGCGATTTGAGGGGCGGGTTGCGCGGTACGCGCAAGCGCGCCGCCGCGCGCGCCAGCACGCCATAGGGCAGGCGTCGGCCGTCTGGCAGCAGGACCGCCCCACGCGCTGTGCGCAGATGCGCCATGGCGATGCCGGTGCGAAGGCTTGCGGCGCGCAAGAGCATGAGGCGCGCGGCCGCCCCCGCCATGCGCAGCGGCCGGTAGCTCGAGGATATGCTGGTGCTGCCGCCGGTCGCCTCGGTGCCCAGGGCGGGATTGATGTAGGCCGGGGCCGCTGGCGCCGGGGCGATCCGCAGGCGCTCCCAGTCGGCGTCGAGATCCTCGGCCACGAGCATGGGCAGCGCGGTCATGACGCCTTGCCCCATCTCCGATTTGTCGACCATCACGACCACGGTGTCGTCGGCATGGATATGGATCCAGGCGTTCGGCGCAAAGATCGATGGCGCGCGCGCCCCGCCGGGCGCGAGCGCGGCGGCGGCGATGCGCGTGTCGAGGGCGAGCGCGAGTCCGCCCCCGCCCAAGGCGGCGGCCTTCAGGAAATCACGGCGCGTCGCCATGATCGCGGGTCTGGGCGGCGCGATGGATGGCCCGGCGGATGCGCGCATAGGTCCCGCAACGGCACAGGTTGCCGGCCATGGCGGCATCGATATCGCGATCGCTCGGGTGCCGATGGCGCGCCAATAGGGCGGCGGCGCTCATGATCTGTCCCGACTGACAATAGCCGCATTGCGGGACATCCTCCGCCACCCACGCCTCTTGCACGGGATGCGTGCCGTCCGGGGACAGGCCCTCTATCGTGGTGATGTGTCGTCCGGCCAGGGCCCCCACCGGGAGCGCGCAGGCGCGCAGGGGCGCGTGATCGACATGGACCGTGCAGGCCCCGCATATCCCGATGCCGCAGCCGTATTTGGTGCCGTGGAGTCCCCATTCATCGCGGATCACCCACAGCAGGGGCGTATCCGGCGACGCGTGGCTTATCCTCTCGATCCCGTTGACGACCATGCGCATGGCATCCGGCCCGCTCTGGAGAGCCTGTCAGTCTAGGGACTTGGGCGGACTGGGCCAGGGACCTTCGGGCCTTGCCGCGCGCTTGGCCATCGCGTCTTCGGCGGGATCGCCCCGGAAGGCCTCAACGCCCGCGGGAGGGGAAAACTCCGGCCCGGCTCGCGCATCGAGCGATGCCGCCCTCGGCCAGGCGGGACCGACGGTCGCAAGGAGGGCTCGACGCGCATGCAAGGCCATGCGCGGATCGGCCGCTTTCATCCGAAGCAAGACCCGCTTGGCCCGTGGGGGGCCCTCTTTGCGCCGATGTCGGGTGAGCGAGAACGGGCGGCATACGGAATCTGCGCCCTTCAGGGCGGGGGGATGTCAGGCGTCTCAATCCTCGCGATCACTTTGCGCGCCGTCGGGCATGAAGCGCAGCGACACGGAGTTGACGCAATGCCGTTCACCGGTGGGCGGCGGCCCGTCGGGAAAGCAGTGGCCGAGGTGGCTCTGGCAGCGCGCGCAGCGGATCTCGGTGCGCGTCATGCCGTGACTGGTATCCGTGACGCGCGCAACGTGGTCTTGATCGATGGGCTGCGTGAAGCTCGGCCAACCGGTGCCCGACTCGAATTTGTCCTGGGAGCGAAAGAGCGGCAGCGCGCACAACCGGCAGATGAAGGTGCCCGCGTCATGTTCGTCGAGCAGGCCGCCACAAAACGGCGTCTCGGTGCCCGAGGCGAGCAATACCCGCCGCTCCTCGGGGGTCAGATCCCGCACGCGCCGCTCGTAAATGACGGCGGGTAGCGGCGAGAGGTCATAGCCGGATGCCGAGTAGCGTTTCGATGTCTCATCGTTCATGGGTCGTTCCTTGTGTGGTGAGCGCTATGATAACGGGGCGCGCCGCAGCATGTGCGCGAAATATTGTCGCAGCTTGCCGACCTTGGGGGCCGCGACATGCGCGACGTAGGGTTGCTCGGGGTGGCAGGCGGCGTAATTGTTGTGATAGGCCTCGGCTGGATAGAATGGGCTTGCGACCACGACCTCGGTCACGATCGGGTCCTTGAAGACCCGCTCGCGCCCCAGTTGCTCGATGACGGCGGTCGCCGCCGCGCGCTGGCGCTCATCGCCGTAGAAGATGACGGAACGGTATTGGCGGCCGCGGTCATTGCCCTGCCGGTCCTTTTGCGTCGGGTCGTGGGCGATCGAGAAAAACACCGTGAGCAGGTCCTCGTAGCGGACCTGCCGCGGGTCGTAGGAGATGCGCACCGCCTCGGCGTGGTCGGTGTGTCCCGCGCATACCTGCTGATAGTCGGCGGTCTCGCGCGTGCCGCCGCAGTACCCGGACTCCACCGCGAGGACCCCGTGCAATTCGCGAAAGACGGCTTCGACGCACCAGAAGCAGCCGCCGGCCAGGATCGCGATCTCGGTATCCGGTCCCGTGGGCAAATGGGCGCCATTGTCCGGCGTCCCCGTGTCGTGGTCGTGCATGGCGATTTTCCTCTCGTTGTGCGGGTTCGGCCGGCATGGCCGCCCTGGGACATGGGTCAGATGTCGGCTGGCGGGCCTCCGGACGGTTTTTTATACTAACCCGAAGACACGCTCTCACCCATCGGCCGACGCGATCGGCGGTCGGTGGCGGCCGTTTTGCGATGGCAGCTAAGCGCGAGAGAGACGGCGCACGAGTGATGGAGGATCTGCTATGGAGACGCTTTCCAGGCCTTTTCGGCAACGGTGGTCGCTGGACGACATCCCTTATGACCAGGTGGATCGCGCGGTGATCGCGCGGGATCGCGACTGGTTTTATCTGCTTGCCGCCTCGTCGTTCGTGGAGATCCTCTCCGATCTGTACGCCCGCAACCTGAGTGACTATTACGCCGGCGATGACGAGACCCGTGCCTGGCTTGCGCGCAAATGGGGGCCGGAGGAGGTGCAGCACGGCGAGGCCTTGAAGCGCTATGTCCTATCCGTGTGGCCCGACTTCGATTGGCAGCGGGGATTCGACGGGTTCCGGGCCGATTACGCGCCGTATTGCGAGACCGAGCGGCTCGGTCCGACCCGCACCCTGGAAATGGCCGCGCGATGCGTGGTGGAAACCGGTACGTCGAGCTTTTACGGGATGCTGCGGCACGCGAGTCCGGAGCCGGTATTGGCGACATTGGCGGGCCACATCCGCGACGACGAGATTGGTCACTACAAGGGGTTCTACCGGATCTATCGCGACTATCAGGGGCGCGAGCCGCATTCCCGATGGCGCGTGGCGCGCGAGATCTGGCGGCGGGTGGCCGAGGTCGATAGCGAGGACGCCTACCTGGCCGTGAAGAACGTAAGCCTCGCGCACGAGCCGCACGCGACATTCACGCGTGGCGATTTTCGCGCCTTTCGCAACCGCATCCGCGCGTGGATGCGCGAGTATTACCCCTTTCAGCCGGCGGTCAAGATGCTGCTGACGCCACTCGATCTGCCCGCATCCTTGCAGAGGTTTATGGTGTCGTTCATGGTCGGCGGCGCGCGCCTCATCGTCTAGCCGCGCGCCACCTGTCCGGCATGTCCCCGGTAGCGGCCCGCGGATTTACGCCGGACGGCGCGTGAAGCGGATGAGGACGCCGGCGGCGTTGCGCTCGAGATACTCGATGGCGACCCCGTGGCCGTAGCGTTGTTCCA
>DAHWGZ010000105.1 GCA_027335965.1 Acidiferrobacter sp. | reverse complement strand
ACAACCTCGCGTACCGTCTCACGCGTCGCGGCGTCGAGTCGCGAGGGGCTGATGTAATAGGTCTCCTCGAAAAACGGCCCATCGAGCGGCTCGGGCTTGTCGAAGATCGCAAGCGTCTGCAAGACGCCGTCCGTGAGCAGACCCTCCAGCGCGATCTCGAAACCCGGCACGAAGCGCTCGATCAGCGCGCGATTCCACACCACCCGCTCGTCGCGCCCGAGGATGGCGCGCAGCCGCGCGATGCCGGCGCGCAGCCCGGCCTCATCGTCCACGCGCATCACCCCGCGGCTGCCCGAGGAGGCCACCGGCTTTAGCACCAACGGGTAGGGAAGATCGGAGAGCGGCGGCAACGCGCCATCGAGGGCCAGCGCCTGATGCCATGGAACCGACACGCCCGCGGCCTGCAAGGCCGCGCGGGCCCAGTCCTTGCGGCGCGCCATGGCAAGCGCCCGTGGCGGATTGGCGGCGAGCCCGAGGCGCAAGGCCAGGGCGCCCGCGACCTCCGTCCCCCAGTCGTCTAGCCCCAGGATCGCCTGAAAGGCCCCGCCGCGATCCATCTCGGCGCGCACCGCGCGCTCGCAGGCATCGAGGTCGTGCAAGGGCAGGCGCAGACCCGGGAGTCCGCTCGACACCACATTGGCCGTGCCCTCGCTGACCAGCATCACGTCCGCGCGCGCGGCGGCGGCGGCCAGAAAGGGCGCCGTCCGGTAGGACCCGAACGGCGCTACGAGCAGAAGTCGCGGCGGCCTAATGACTCCCGCACCCGCCACCACCACCGCACCCGCCGCAGGCCCCGCCGCCGCCGGAGCGCGCGAACACGTTGCGGAACAGGAAGCGTGGCTCGCCCTCTTCGGTGTAATCGATCTCGGCGCCCTCCAGATAGCTCAAGGCCACCGCGTCCACGAAGATCTTCAGGTTGCCCTGCGCCCACACGGCATCACGCGGGCCCTCGGCCTCGGCCATCACCATGCCGTAGGTCATGCCGCTGCAGCCACCGCCCGAGACATAGACGCGGATCCCGATGACCCCGTCCCCCGCCGCCTGCGCGACGATCTCGCCCAACTTCGTCTGCGCCGGACCGGTCACCTGGATCTCGTCTGTGAGCTGCGCCGGAAACGCCGGCATCGTGCTTGCCACCGCCTGTTCGTGCCCCATGAGGACCTCCTTAGGAAAGCGTCAGTATAGCGCCGGCCGCGGCGTCCCGTAAGGGCGCCTTCCTAAGGGGCCCGAGGCTCCGTTATACTGGCGCACCGAACTTACAGAGGGAATCCGCCGTGCGCATGGTTCAGTGTCGGGTCTTGAAGCGCAGCGCGCCTGGTCTCGAGCGCCCCCCTTATCCGGGCGAGCTCGGCCAGCGCATCTATGACGAGGTCTCGCAGGAGGCTTGGCGCCAGTGGCTGGACCAGCTGTCGGTGCTCCTGAACGACCATCACCTCAATACCGCCGACCCCGACTCCCAAAACGACATCGAGGCGATGATGCGCGCCTTCCTGTTCGAGGGGCGTCCCCCGGTCGTAAAAGCCGCCGGCGGCAAGAAGTAAAGAGCGGCAGCCCGCCGCCGCCGTGCCGGCCGCGCGCGGGCCGCAAAGCGCGCCCGATCGCGACGGGCAACGGCTCATGAGCCCGCACACGATGCCCCGCGCGAAGCCGCGCCGGCACGCGGCGAGGCATCCTCCCGCGCCGTATCCTTTTACCCATCGGCCCCCGCTTTCGGGCCGACATGAGGAGACACGAAGCCCGGAGGCGGTTCGGAAAGACGCGGGCCGCGGCCACGCCAGACTCACGCGGGCGCCGGCGCGGGCGCGCTCGTCACCGTCGAAGCGCCCACCCGCAGCCCTCGGGCTTGGGCGCGCGAGCGCCGCGGGGCGCGGATCAGTGGCGCGAACGCGCGACAACCCGGGCCGCGGGGATCGGCCTCAAGGCCCCTCCAATATCACGAACGCCACCGCGTAATCGGCCTCGTCGCTCAACGTGACATGCATGGCTTGCACGCCGAGCCGCGCGGCCTGCGCGTGCGCGCCGCCCGCCAATACCAGCCGCGGGCATCCGAGGCTATCGTGCGTCACGCGGATATCGCGCAGGCCGAAGGCCCCCTGGAACCCCGTGCCCAGGGCCTTGGCGGCGGCCTCCTTGGCGGCGAAGCGCTTGGCCAGGAAATGTCCCGGGCGCGCGCTGGCCTTGAACTCCTCATACTCGGCGGCATCCAGGATGCGTTGCGCGTAACGCGCCCCGAAGCGCGCAAGCCCCGCCTTGAGCCGCGCCACCTGCACGATATCGGTGCCTATCCCTACGATCACGGGGGTGGCGCGCAGGCGGCCATGAGCCGCTTCATGTCCGCCACCGCCGGCCCGAGACCCGTGAACAGCGCGCGCGCGATGATCGCATGGCCGATATTGAGCTCGGCGATCCCCGGGATCCGGGCCACCGCCTCGACGTTGTGGTAATGCAGGCCGTGACCGGCGTGCGCGATGAGGCCAAGCCCGCGCGCCAGCGCCACCGCCTCGCGCAGCCGCTCGTACTCGCGCGCCTGCCGCTCGCCCTTGCCGTCGGCGTACGTGCCGGTATGAAACTCCACCACCGGCGCCCCCGAACGCACCGCCGCCTCGACCTGGCGCGCGTCGGGGTCTATGAAAAGCGAGACCCGCACGCCGGCGTCGGCGAGCCGCGCGCAGGCCGCGCCGATCTTGTCCTCGGCGCCGGCGACATCGAGCCCGCCCTCGGTCGTCAGCTCCTCGCGCCGCTCGGGCACGAGGCAGCAATCCTGCGGCCGCACGCGCGTGGCGATCGCGAGCATCTCGTCTGTGACCGCCATCTCGAGGTTCATGCGAGCGGTGAGCATATCCGCGAGCAAGGCCACGTCGCGCTCCTGGATATGGCGCCGGTCCTCGCGCAGGTGCAGCGTGATCGCATCCGCCCCGGCCTGCTCGGCCACGAGCGCGGCCTGCACGGGGTCGGGGTAACGGGTCTTGCGCGCCGCCCTCAGGGTGGCCACATGATCGATGTTGACGCCAAGCTTCATAAAATCCTCGCCTGCCCACCCGCGTCCGTCTTCGCGGGAAAGCTGTCGGGATGCGCCAGCGCGCATCGTGGAATGGCCCATGCCCGCGACCCGCGGCGAGGGGTCTCTGGGCGACGGGCGACCCGCTTTGGCGTTCGCCTGGCCCCACGGGCGTTCAGGCCGTACGCCATCATATCCCCGGACGACCCCGCCATGGGAATCGGATCGCGTCTACGGTTGCGAGGGGTGCGGCTGCATGCTGCGAAAGAGGCTGCGCGTGTACAGCGGCTTGTCCCCGAGCAAGGGTGCAAGCGATGCGCGCAGCAAGGTCTTGGCCTCGCGCAGCTGCTCCGGGTCCAGGAAGGTCTCGCGCGCCAACGCGATCAAGGTCGCGCCCTTGACCGCAAGGCCCCGCGATTCGCCGTCAACGGCCACGGGACCCTCGTCCGGGAGATAGCGGTAGGAGCGGTTCGCGCGCAGCGGCTCCCCGGTGCGCGCGTCATGGACGAGCGCCAATCCGTATCCGAGGCTCGCCAAGAGACGCTTCTCGAATACTCTCAAGGCCTGTTCCTGGCAGGATTCTTCGGCGAGCCTGCGCAACACGTCGTCATACGCGACGTAGAGATCGCCATGCGCCTCATGGCGGTGCAAGAGCCGCAGCACGAGTTCGTTGACGTAAAAAGCGCACCACACCGCGTTGCCCTTGAGCCCAATCGCCATCTCCGGGGTCTCGACATGCGTGAGCGTCCCGAGGTCCCCGCGCCCGGACCAGCTCAGAAGCAGCGGCTGGAAGGGCCGCAAATGGGCGCCCGCGAAGGCCCGGCCGGGCCGGCGCACGCCGCGCGCAACAAGCCCCACGCGTCCACAACCATGGGTGAACGCCTCAAGCAAAAGGCTCGTCTCCCCATAAGGGTAGCGATGGAGCACAAAGCCGCGTTCGCTGTCCGTGCGCATGATTCAATTGTCGCCCCCATAACCCAGGCTTTGCAAGGCGCGGGCGTCGTCGGACCAGCCGCCCCGCACCTTGACCCACAGCCCGAGATAGACCCGGCGTCCGAGGTGCTGCTCGAGCGAGCGTCGCGCGGCGGTGCCCACCGCCTTGAGGCCGGCCCCGCCCTGCCCGACCAGGATGGCCTTCTGCCCGTCTTTTTCGACATAGATCACGGCCTCTATGCGCACGAGGCGTTTTTCCTCGCGGTACGATTCGATATCCACCGTCGTCACATAGGGGATCTCCTGGGCGAACCGCCGGAACACCTGCTCGCGCACGAATTCGGCGGCCACGAAGCGGTCGCTGCGGTCGCTCAGCTGATCCTCGGGATAGAGCGCCGGGCGCTCGGGCAGCACCCCCGCGACCACCCCCTCCAGGGCCTCGACGTTGCTGCCGTCGCGCGCCGACAAGGGCACGATCTCGGTTGCGATGCGCCGCGCGGCGAGCTCCGCCATCAGCGGCAGCAGGGCGTCCTTGCGCGGCATGCGGTCGACCTTGTTCAAGGCCAGGATCAACGGGCGGTCGCCGCGCAGATCCTTCACGAAATCGAGCGCCCGCTCATCGTCGTCCTGCAGGCGCGGACAGGCCGCGACCAGCACCAGGCAGTCGGCCTCGGCGATGGCGGAGGCCGCGGCGCTGTCCATCTGGCGCGCAAGGCCGCCCTTTTCGCCCCACACGAGGCCCGGGGTATCGAGATAGAGGAACTGCGCCTGCGCCGTGGTCTTGATCCCAAGGATGCGATGGCGGGTGGTCTGCGGCTTCGGGGACGTGATCAAAAGCTTGTGCCCGAGCAGGCGGTTTATGAGCGTCGACTTGCCGACATTGGGGCGCCCGAAGACCGTGATGGTGCCGCTCCGATAGGCGCTCATGGGCCGCCCAACCGCTTCAGCGCCAACCGCGCGGCCTCCTGCTCGGCGTGACGGCGGGTCGCACCGCGGCCATGCACCGGCGACAGACCCGCCACGAGACAGGCCACCTCGAAGTGTTGTTCATGATCCTGTCCGGTGACGCCCACGAGATCATAGCGCGGCCGCTCGCGGCCCCGGGCCTGCAGAAATTCCTGAAGGGAGGTCTTGGCATCCTTCGCCTGCGCGTGGGCCTCGATCCCCGAAAGCCGCCCGGCAAAGAGGTCGAGCAGGATGGCGCGCGCGGCCTCATAGCCGCCGTCTTGATACACGGCGCCGACGACCGCCTCCAGGGCGTCCGCCAGGATCGAGTCGCGGTCGAAGCCGCCGCTCTTCAATTCCCCGCCGCCAAGCCGCAGAAAGCCCCCGAGACCGATCTCGCGCCCCACCGCGGCCAAGGTCTCGGTGCGCACCAATCGCACGCGCAGGCGCGTCAATTCGCCCTCGGCAAGCTCGGGAAAGCGCGCGCACAGCGCATCGGCCATGACCAGACTCACGACGGCGTCCCCCAAAAACTCCAGGCGCTCGTTGTTGCGGGCCCCATGACTGCGGTGCGTCAACGCCTGGGCGAGCCGCTCGGGGTCGCGAAACTCATAACCCCAGCGCTGCAACAGTCGGGCATCCTCGGTCAAGAGCCGGACACCATATGCCGATCGTCGAAGCGGAGATCCGCCGACACGTTACCCACGATGGGTATGAGCACATGATAACGAAAGATCATGACGAGCGTGCCCTGCGCGGTGCGCTCGAAATGCAGGTCCTTGTGCACCGAGACGTGGCTCACATAACCCACGGAAAACTCCCGCCGCACGGCCTCCCGCAGGCTGCTGCGCCCCATGGATCCGGCCCCGGGCCGCTTGGCGACGCTCGCGAGCGCCTTCTCGATCTGCCAGTTGTCCAGATAGGACGGCCAGATCTTGAAGCCCACGAACACCCAGAATCCCACGACGATCACGAATACCAGTGCACTCCATAGCGACGCACCGCGCTGCCTTCGCCACGCCATAAACCCTCCCGCGGAAGCTCTCCTTATTTAGGGGATGCTACGCCCTATCCGCTTGAAATCCACGCCGCCGCCATGCGCCGTATTCCAGCTAAACCAGATAAAGAATGCGCGGCCGACCAGATTCCTCTGCGGGACATAGCCCCAGTAACGGCTATCATCGCTCAAATCCCGATTGTCGCCCAAGACGAAATACTCGTGCGGCGGCACCACAAAATGCATGGGCTTTTGGTGAAGCCCAGGGA
>DAHWGZ010000104.1 GCA_027335965.1 Acidiferrobacter sp. | reverse complement strand
CTCAAGATGCAGGAGGTCACGCGCCTGCGCATGACCACGCATCCCGTCGAGTTCGACATGTACTACAGCGTCTAGGCGGTCTTTAGGCCCAGCGCGAGACCCGGGGGCTTCCCCCGGGTCTTTTTTTTGGGCGCGGCGGGCCGCCCGCGCCATCCCCGCCCCTCGTCATCCCCCTCCGTTTGAGATACCATCGATTTCCCGCCAGCGTTCGCCCATCCGCAAGCCATGAATGCGCGACGCGAGCGTCGGCGCGGCCAGTGACCGGATGCCGCGGCGCCTGGACTGGTCCGGCCGGGCCGGGCGCCGTCCCCTTCACCTTGCTCAGGCGACGGAGGAACACCAGCCCATGACCACGATCAAGATCCACCCCTACCGGCAGTCCGCGGGCGGGTGGGGCGCATTGCGTGCCTCGCTCGAGAGCCTGACACACCAGGGCATCCTGGCTGACGGCACGGCGCTTTTGCTCAAGTCCAATCAGGCCGAGGGCTTCGATTGCCCGGGCTGCGCGTGGCCCGACCCCGACGAGCATTCGACCTTCGAGTTTTGCGAAAACGGCGTGAAGGCGGTCGCCGCCGAGGGCACGTCCAAACGCGTGACCGAGGCCTTCTTCGCCGAGCATCCGGTGCGCGCGCTGGCCGATCTGAGCGACTACGCCCTCGAGGATCAGGGGCGGCTCACCTCCCCCATGGCCTACGACGCCGCCACCGACCACTATGCGCCCATCTCCTGGGAGGAGGCCTTCGCGCGCATCGCCCGCCACCTGCGCGCACTCGGGTCCCCGCACGAGGCGCTTTTCTACACATCCGGCCGGACCTCCAACGAGGCGGCCTTCCTCTATCAACTGTTCGCTCGCCGGTTCGGCACCAACAATCTGCCGGATTGCTCCAACATGTGTCATGAACCGACGAGCCTCGGGATGCCCGAATCGATCGGCATCGGCAAGGGCACGGTGACGCTCGAGGACTTCGAGCATGCCGACACCCTGCTGTTGTTCGGCCACAACCCGGGCACCAATCATCCGCGCATGCTCGGGACCTTGCGCGCGGCGGCGCGGCGCGGGTGCCGGATTCTGGCGTTCAATCCGCTGCGCGAGCGCGGGCTCGAGCGTTTCGTGAACCCGCAGAGCCCGGCCGAGATGCTCTCGAATCACGGGACCGAGATCGCCACCCATTATTACCAGCCGCGCATCGGCGGGGATTACGCCGTGGCCTTGGGGATTGCCCGCTACATCCTCGAGTCCGGCCACGCCGACGAGCGCTTCATCGCCGATCACACCCATGGCTTCGCCGCATTCAAGGCCCAGGTGATGGCCACGCCGTGGTCGGACATCGTGGCCGAGAGCGGGCTTGGCCTCGAGGATTTCCAGGAGATCGGCGCCCTCTACGATGCCGGGCGCGCGGCCATCATCACCTGGGGCATGGGCATTACCCAGCACAAGCACGCGGTCGCCACGATCCAGATGCTGATGAATGTCTTGCTCTTGAAGGGCAACATCGGCAAGCCCGGGGCCGGGGCCTGTCCGGTGCGCGGGCACAGCAATGTCCAGGGCGACCGGACCATGGGGATCTGGGAGCGGCCGCCAGCCGCGTTCCTCGACCGCTTGGCCGCGGAGTTTCATTTCGAGCCGCCGCGCGAGGCTGGCTACGACGTCGTCAACGCCATCGCCGCCATGGAGGACGGCCGCGCCCGGGTGTTCGTCGGGATGGGCGGGAATTTCGCGAATGCCTCGCCCGATACCGCGCGCGCCCACGCCGCGCTGCGCGCCTGCGATCTCACGGTCCATGTCTCGACCAAGCTCAACCGCTCGCACATCGTCCACGGGCGCGATGCGCTGATCCTGCCGTGCCTTGGCCGCACCGAGATCGACATCCAGGACGGCCGCCCGCAGGGTGTCACGGTCGAGGATTCCATGAGCATGGTGCATATCTCCCAGGGCATGCGCGCCCCGGCCTCGCCACAGCTCAAGTCCGAGTGCGCCATCATAGCCGGGCTCGCCATGGCCATGTATCCGGACGATGAGATCCCCTGGCGCGACCTCGTCGCCGACTACGATCGGATCCGGGATCGCATCAGCCGGGTGGTCGAGGGCTTCTCCGACTTCAACGCCAGGGTCCACAAGCCGCGGGGATTCCATCTGGACCTGCCGCCGCGGTCGCGGCGCTGGACCACGGCCACCGGCAAGGCCAACTTCCTGATCCAGCCATTGCAAGAGGTGGTGGCCGGCCGCTACCGTCCGGCGGTCGCCGGCCGGCTCTTCAATCTCATGACGATCCGCAGCCATGATCAATACAACACGACCATCTATGGCTTCGAGGACCGTTACCGGGGCGTCTCGGGCGTTCGCAACGTGCTGTTCATGCACGCGGGCGACATGCAAGAGATGGGGCTTTCCGAAGGTGCCCTGGTCGACATCACCTCGCACTGGCCGGACGGCGAGCGCGCCGCGCCCGGATATGCGGTGGTGCCTTATGACATCCCGCGCGGCTGCCTGGCGGGCTATTATCCGGAACTCAATGTGCTGGTGCCGCTTACAAGCCACGCCGACCGCGCCAATACCCCGACCTCCAAGTCCATAGCCGTGACCATCAAGGCCGCTACGCGTGCCTGAGGTCGGCCGTCCGAGCGTAGCCCCGGACACCGAGGGGCTCGTGATCGCGCTCATGCGGATGCTGTGCGCCGAACACCGCATCGGCATGGCGGTGGCCGCCAAGCGCCTCGGCCTGCGGCAGAGCCAAATGGAGCGCCTCCTGCTCCTGCTCTGCGAGGATGGGGATCTGGGCGGCCTCGGATTCGTGCGCCGTCATGAGGAACGCGGGCGCGCGCTTTTGACCTTGAGCCCCAAAGGGGAGGCCCTATGCATCAAGACGCAGGCGCGGGAATAGGCTGGTCGCAGGCCACCATCCTGAACCCCGACCACCCGCCGCGCGCGCAACGGGAGCCCGTGTTGCGGGAGGCGGCGCTGTCGCTTGTGATCAACGGCGCGCCTTACGCCGTGATGATGTGCACGCCGCTCGACCAAGACGACTTCGTGCGAGGGTTCCTGTGGGGCGAGGGCGTCTTGCAGGACCTGAACGAAATCATCGCCTGGGAGTGGGTGCGTGGGGAGGGGGGCGATGCCGCCTACCTCCAGCTTGCCGCCACCGCCGCCGAGCGGGTGGCGCGCAAGCGGCGTTGCGTGGTCGGGGCGAGCGCGTGTGGGCTGTGCGGGACGCCGTGCTTCGAGGATCTCGTCCCGTTTTCGTCGCTACGCGATGACCGCGCGGTGCCGGCGGGCCTGGTCCATGAGCACATGGATCACATGGTTCGCCATCAGGTCTTGAATCGCGACACGGGGACCGCCCATGCCGCCATCCTCGCCGGCGCGACGGAGACCTTGGTGCGCGAGGACATCGGGCGCCACAACGCCGTGGACAAGGTGATCGGCGCGGCCTTGGCCCGTGGCTGGCGACGCGGCGACGCGACCTTTCTTGGCGTCTCGTCGCGTCTGAGTTTCGAGATCGCGCTGAAGGCCCTGGGGTTTGCGGTCCCGGTGGTGGCCGCCATCTCGGGGGTGAGCAGCTTGGCCGTCCAGACCGCCGAGCGCCATGGCGTGTCGCTCATAGGCTATGCCCGCGACCGGCGGATGACCGTCTACGCTCACCCCGAGCGCCTCGCGCCCGCGCCTGCCGCCAAGGACGACGCGTAGGCGCCCGCACGCGAGACCCCGAAAGCCGCGCCCGTAAACCGGACGCCGATGAGTACGACTACGTTTCCACATATATGGACCTATATGACATCGTCCGCCATACGGCCGATCTTCGCGCCATGGCCGCGGGACCATAATGCGCGTTCGCCGGATTGGCGACAACGTGAATGGAAGAGGTGTTTATGAATCGGAGCAAGGTGGACGAGTTATTGTGTGAGGCGCTCGAGACCGAACGCGGCGGCGTGCAAATCTATGAGACCGCGTTGATCTGCGCGCAGAACGCCGACCTGCGCAAGGAGTGGGAGAAATTCCTGGCCGAAAGCCGCCGTCACGAGCAGATATTGAAGGATATCTGCACGGAGTTTGGCGTGAACGCCGAGCAGGAGACGGGCGGGCGCAAGATCGTGCGCAGTCTTGCTGAAACCCTGGTCAGGATGATGCAAATGGCCCTCAATTCCGGAGTGAGGGGGCAGGCCGAGATCGTGGCCGCGGAGGCCGTCACCACCGCCGAATTGAAGGACCACATGAACTGGGAACTGATCGGCGAGGTCGCGAAGAAGATGGAGGGCCGCGACGCCGCGATCCTGAAGAAGGCCCACGATGAGGTCGAGGACCAGGAAGACCGGCACTTCTACCACTCGCGAGGTTGGGCGCGCGAGCTGTGGGCGGCCTCCCTCGGTGTCCCGGCCGTGATCCCGCCGCCCGAGGAGAAGATGAACGTGAAGAGCGGCATGGGCGCCGCCACCGCGCAGGGTTCCCGCAAACTCATGTAAAAAGGCGCGGCCGGGGGTCCCCGTCCGCGCCCTGTCCCGGCCGCGCGCCTCTGGAGGCCCGCGGCCTTTGTTGTTTATCCCAAGCCCCCGCCCGGTATGGCCTGGACGGGGTTTGATCCGGTAGTGACTTCACCAAGCGGGGTATAGGCACCGGGGTTGCGGGCCTCGCTAAAGGGCGGGATAGCAATCTCCTGGATATTTCCCGGCTGCGAAGTGCAGGCGCTACCGCTGCAGGGGATATTGTCCACCACGTACAATGCCTTGCCGTTGTGGGCCAAGGCCAGCCCATAGGCGTCGGTAAAGGCGGCCGAGCCGGTGAGCGCCACGGGCGTCGGGTTCCAGCCCACACCCGAGGCGAGCGGGTCCGTGCGGGTAAAGACGTCGACTACCCCGTTGGTGCTGTTTGCCCCGTTCTGGGTCGCCACATACAGCCGGCGCCCCTTGGGCCCTATCACCAGCCCGAGCGGGTTCTGACCGTTCGGGACCGCGAGCGTCGGCGTCGACGCTGCAACCAGCGTACCATCGGTTGCGTCGATCCGGTAGATGGATATGTTGGTGGTCGAGCCGGACCCGTTGTTACTGACGTAAAGGTGGCGCCCCGCCGGACCCGTGATTACTGTCCACGGGTTGTTTCCGGCGGTGATGGTGGCGGGCGATGTCGATGTCAGGACGCCCGAATCCTGGTTGATGGTAAAGCCCTCGACAGTGTTTGATGTGTTCTGGGCCACATAGAGATACTGCCCCGTAGGGTCGACAGTGAGCAGCATGGGGTACGATCCCTTCGTATCAGTCACAGACTGGCTGGGAAGCGGGGTGACCGTTCCGCCGGACAGAGTGTAAGCGCTGATGGAGCCCGTGCCGCTGCCTTGAGTGCTGTTGTCGTAGTTGCTATTCACGACGTACATGTAGCGACCCGAGGGATCGACCCCGACACCCATCGGGGTTTTACCAGTCGCCGGCGATTGTGTCGCCGCCGCAAGTGTCCCGTCGCTATTGATAGGCAGAGCCGTGACCGTTCCCGTGCTCTCCCCGCTGGACCAATCGGAGGCGAAGAAGGTCTTACCATCCGGGGCGATTGCCCCGGCGCTGGGTCCTTGACCTCCATACTGCGGGACGGTAGCTGCGCCCAAGCTTCCGTTGGCGTTTACGGGATAGCCGACAATGTTGCTCGTCCCTTGCTCCACGACGTAGAGCATCTGCGGCGAGATGCCGACCGTCGCCACCAGGCCCGCGACCCCTTGCGGGCCGGGCCGGGTGCGCGCGACGGCCATGAGTCCAGGTCCCGAGCCCGTCGTCGTGGCGCTGTAGGCCGCGAGCTCGTCACGGGTGGCATTGCTCACATAGACGGTGTGCCCGAGCGGGGAGACGAACGTGCCGGTGGCCTGCCCGGATGACCCCAGGACCGCCGAGGCAGGGCAGGCGATGCCGCCCCCTATGAGCGGGAAGGTGACGAGCTCCGTGTCTCCGGACCCTTGACCCACGACATTCAGTTGGTTCGTGCCGACCGAGAGGGCGCTTGCGGCGAGCCCCGAGGGGAGCGGTACGGTGTCTTGCGAGTTGAGCGCCCCGCCGGCGCCGGCGGTGAAGGCCACCACATCCGTGGATGTCAGCACATACAGATTCCCGGCGCCATCGGCGGCCCCGGCGACGATGCCGCTCAAGGCGGTGGTGGACAGCGGGGCGGG
>DAHWGZ010000103.1:3453-6177 GCA_027335965.1 Acidiferrobacter sp. | reverse complement strand
CATAACCCCCAAGCATGTCCAGCCCCGCGATGCGCCAAAAGACTTCGCTTGAGACACGAGGTGAAGCGCCAATCCATTTGTGCGGTGCTCGGGGCGAACGTAAAGCTCGGGGATGTTACCGAATGCACCCTCTGCGTATAGGACATAGCGTTCATATAGCGCGATAAACCCTGCGGGGCTTCCGCGGGTGATATGTAAGGCGCCATGAAGACGGGGTGGCATGCGGGGCCTTCTGCAACACGTAGTCCCGCAATTCCAGCAGCGCCGAACGGGCGTATCGTGGCTGGCCATTCGACTTGTACTCGCATATAAGCGCGTGCTGCCGCTCATATGCGAGTAGCCGGGCGATCAAATCCGGCCCCCAGCCAACCGGACACGACGTCGACCTCGATCCCTTCGTATTTGAAGGACCGGGATCTTCTCGAGCACCGGCCTTAGCGCACGGATGCAGGCTTCATGCGGCGTCGCCACCCGGCCATGGCCACGATGAGCGAGAGCACCGCGAGGACGCCGGTGTTGCCGAAACGATCATAGGGCGTGAGCCCCCCGTAGGGCTGGGCGACCACCGTCAGCACGCCCTCGCGGAAGGGGGCGAGGCGGGCGCGGATCCGCCCGGTGTGGCCGACGAGCGCGGTGATGCCATCATTGGTCGCGATCATCATGTCGCGGCCGGCCTCGGCGGCGCGCATCTGGGCGATCTGGAATTGCTGGGCGGCCTCGTTCGAATGCCCATACCACGAGTCGTCGCTGGCATTCACGAGCAGGGTCGCGCCCGGCAGGTCCTGGGTGACCAGGGGGCCGTAGGCAACCTCGTAGCAGATCGTCACACCGACGCGCGCATGCGCGACGGGCAGGGGGGTCTCCGCGCCATGCCACGGGGTGAAGCTCGCCATCGGGATGTGCAGGACATCCAGGACCGGATTCAAGAGCGCCGGCCACGGCAGATACTCGCCGAACGGTACCAGGTGGCGCTTGCGGTAGAAACCGTCATGGCGCCCGATGCTCATGACCGCGTTATAGACAGGTCCGTTGGGATCGTTGGCATTGCCCTCGATGAGACCGAACAGGAAGTGACGACCGCCGACGCGCGCCAGGTGTTGCATATAGGGTATGAATCGCCGCCGCAGCTGATGCGAATAGGCGGGGATCGCGGTCTCGGGCCAGACGACCAGGCGGCCGTCGCTCTTCGCGGTCAAACGCAGGTAGCGCCGGACGATCATGCGCAACGTACCCGGATGCCACTTGACGGTGGGCAGGACATCGCCCTGGACCAGCGAGGCGGTAATCGGCGCGCCGGCGCGGTGCACGAAGGAAAGTCCCGCAAGCGCCGGCGTCACGCCCAGCATGAGCAGCACCGGCAGGAGACCGAGCCGGCGCCCGCGCAGGGCGTCCACGGCCAGCGCGCCGGCCACGGTCAGGAGGAACGACAGGCCAAGGACCCCCACGAGCGGCGCCCAGGCCATGAGCGGCGGCAGGCTCGCGGCATAACCGACATCGAGCCACGGAAATCCGGTGAGGAACACCCCGCGCACCCATTCGCCGAGCACCCAGATCGCGGCGAAGAGCCACGGATCGAGGGCGTCGCGGCCACGCAGGCGTGCAAAGGCCGCGCACGCGAGCCCCGCATACGAGGCCAATATGGCGATGAACAGGGCGCAGGCCAGCGCCGCCAGGGGGGCTGGCATGCCACCGAAACGCGCGAGCGTCAGGTAGACCCATGGCACGCCGAAGGCAAAGAGCCCCGCGCCGAAGGCGAACCCGCGGCCGAAGGCGGGACGCGCCGGCGCGGCCTTGAGAAGCGCATAGAGGATCCCCAGGGCGAGCGGCGCGACCCACGGCTGACGGTAGGGGGCAAAGGCCAGATTCAAGACGGCGCCCGCCAGGAAGGCCGCCAGCCACGGCGGAAATCCGCTAACTGGCCACTTCGCTTTCTTCGGCAATCGGAACGACTTTGAGGAGATGGACTCGGCGTGAATCGGCACGCAGCACTTCAAGCCGCAGCCCGCCGATTTCGAGGCGCTCGCCACGCTTGGGCACGCGGCCGAGCGTGGTCATGACGAGGCCGCCGATGGTATCGACCTCCTCGTCATCGTAATGAGTGCCGAAGTATTCGTTGAATTCCTTGATGGGCGTAAGGGCCTTCGCCACGAACTCGTGCTCGGCGCGCTGCATGATCATGACGTCATCGGCATCGAGGTCGTGCTCGTCCTCGATGTCGCCCACGATCTGCTCCAGGACGTCCTCGATCGTGACGAGACCCGCGACGCCGCCGTATTCATCGACGACGATGGCCATATGATTGCGGCTGGACCGGAAGTCGCGCAGCAGAACGTCGAGACGCTTGCTCTCCGGCACGAATACCGCCGGCCGCAGCAAATCATAGACATTGAACGACGCGCGCTGCTCGCCATGAAAATACCGCAGCAGGTCCTTCGCCAAGAGGATCCCCACCACCTTGTCCTTGTCCCCGTCGACGACCGGGAAGCGCGAATGACCGGTCTCGATCACCCGCGGAAGGTAGCTCTCGGGCGGATCCTCGCGATCGATCACGTCCATCTGCGCGCGCGGCACCATGATGTCGCGGACCCGCATCTCGGCGACCTGGAACACCCCCTCGATCATGTCGAGGGCGTCGCTTCCGATCAGGCCGCGTTCGTGCGCCTCGCGCAACGTCTCGCGCAGCGCGTCACGGTCCTCCGGCGCCCCCCATAAGACGTGCCCCAA
>DAHWGZ010000103.1:0-3428 GCA_027335965.1 Acidiferrobacter sp. | reverse complement strand
CCGTGGCCATTATCGTCCTGACCCATGGCTCAACGATAAGGGTCCGTAAACCCCAAACCCGTCAATATGCGTGTTTCCCGCGCTTCCATTACCCGTGCGTCCTGATCCGTCTCGTGGTCGAGCCCTTGAAGGTGCAGTATACCGTGAATGACGAGATGCGCCCAATGGGCGTTTTCCGGGCACCCGGCCCGCGCGGCCTCGGCCTTCACGAGCGGGGCGCAGATGACGATGTCGCCCAGAAAGCGGGTCTTGCCGAGCGGCGCATCATCGTACGGGAACGACAGCACATTGGTGGGCCCCGTTCGTCCCCGAAACCGCCCATTCAGCTCCGCGGCCTCCGGTTCGGCGACCACGCGCAACCCCACGCGCACGCTATCCTCGACCTCCGTGAGCGCCGCCTTGCACCAGCGGACCAGCACCGGGCGCGACGGGACGGCGTGGCCGTCGCAGGCCACGACCAGATCGATATGCACGCGGCGCACGCCTAGGATGGGTCCTGTGCGCCGCGCTCGCGCGCCTCATAGGCCTCGACGATGCGCTGGACCAACGGGTGGCGCACCACGTCGGCGCTGGCGAAATGCGTAAAAGCAATCCCGTCCACGTCCTTCAGGATACTCAAGGCCTGGCGCAAGCCGGACATCTCGGGACGCGGGAGATCGATCTGCGTGACATCGCCCGTAACCACCGCGGTGGCCCCGAAACCCAAGCGCGTCAGGAACATCTTCATCTGCTCGGCCGTGGTGTTTTGCGCCTCGTCCAGGATGATGAACGATTCGTTCAATGTCCGTCCGCGCATGAACGCAAGCGGCGCGATCTCGATCACGCTCTTTTCGACCAGCTTGGCGACGCGCTCGGGGCCGAGCATGTCGTGCAACGCGTCATAGAGGGGCCGCAGGTAAGGGTCCACCTTCTGCTCGAGGTCGCCCGGCAGGAAGCCCAGGCGCTCGCCGGCCTCCACCGCCGGGCGCACCAGGACCACGCGCTGCGCGCGCCCGGTCTCCAGGGCATCCACGGCGCAGGCCACCGCCAGGAAGGTCTTGCCGGTGCCGGCGGGTCCCACCCCAAAGGTCACGTCGTGGGTGAGGATATTGCGAATGTAATCGCGCTGCGCGTCGGTGCGCCCATGGACGCGCTGCTTGGGCATGCGCAACTCGGTGGGCGGATCGCGGTCGTCGCGCGTTCTCGATACCTCTTTCAGTGCCATATTGACCCCCGAAGGTGTGATGGCCTGGGATTGACCCGTGACCGCATAGAGGGCGGTGATCAGACGTTGGGCGTGGCGGGCTTGATCATGGTGACCGGTTATGCGGAATTGATTGCCGCGGTTCGCGATCTCGACTCCGAGGGTGCCCTCGATCTGGCGGAGATGCTCGTCGAGTTGACCACAAAGACGGGACAGCCGTTCGCTGTCTGGGGGTTGGACGGAAAACTGTATCGCCTGGGGCTTGGTGCTCAAGGAATGGCGGCCTCCCGTTGCTTTGCTGTCATCGATGGAACATCGGTTTCGACCCCCACGAGGCGGCCGCGCAAGGAATTGGGCCGCGCCTCCAGGATCTCAACCGTGGCGAACCGGCCGACCAAGTCCAAGCCGCCGCCCGGAAAATTCACCACGCGATTATTCGCCGTCCGTCCCGACAGATCGCCGCGTCCGCGCGGGGCATGCCGGTCGATCAGCACCGGCTCGACGCGTCCGATCATGCCGTGGCTGATGGCGGCGGCGTGCTCGAGATTGAGCGACTGCACGCGCGCCAGGCGCTCGGCCTTCACCGGCGCCGATACATCGTCCGGGAGCGACGCAGCCGGCGTGCCCGGACGCGGGCTATAGGAAAAACTATAGGACAAATCGAATCGCATTTCCTCGATCAACGCCATGGTCGCCGCGAAATCCTCGTCGGTCTCGCCCGGGAAACCCACGATAATATCGGTCGAGAGGCTGATATCGGGGCGCACGCACCTCAACCTTTCAATCTTGTCGCGATAATCGGCCACGGTGTACCCGCGCTTCATGCGCGCGAGAATCTTGTCCGAGCCGCTTTGCACCGGCAGATGGAGGTGGCTTACGAGCTTGTCCTCGGCGGCAAAGGCATCGAGCAAGGTGTCCCCGAACTCCAGAGGATGGGAGGTCGTGAAGCGAATGCGCCCGATCTCCTCGATGTGCGCGACATAGCCTATGAGGGTCGCGAGATCGGCCGTGCCCCCGTCGCGGCGGCGGCCCTGGTAGGCATTCACGTTCTGACCGAGCAGCGTGACCTCGCGCACGCCTTGCTCGGCGAGCGCGGCAATCTCCGCCAGGACGTCGTCGAACGGGCGGCTGAACTCCTGGCCGCGGGTGTAGGGCACCACGCAAAAGCTGCAGTACTTGCTGCACCCTTCCATGATCGAGACGAACGCCCGCGGCCCGTCGGCGCGCGGTTCCGGAAGATTGTCGAACTTCTCCATCTCCACGAACGCGATGTCGACGCGCGGCTTCTTGGCGCGTGCGTCGGCGAGCAGCGCCGGCACGCGATGGAGCGTCTGGGGACCGAACACGAGATCCACGTAGGGCGCGCGTCGGCGAATCTCCTCGCCCTCCTGGCTTGCCACACACCCGCCGACGCCGATCACGACCCCGGGGCGCGCCGCCTTCCATTCGTTCAGGCGACCGAGGTCCGAGAACAGCTTTTCCTGGGCCTTCTCACGCACCGAACAGCTGTTCACGAGCAGGACATCGGCTTGCGCCGGATCATCCACGCGCTCGAGCCCGTGGGTCTCCCGCAGGAGGTCCGCGAGCCGGGCCGAATCGTACTCGTTCATCTGACAGCCGTAGGTTTTGATATAGACAGCGCCCGCCATTCCCGCTCCTTGAAGTGGGATTCACAATACCGACCTTCCGAAGGAATTACCACCACGAAGACGACCGGGGGAAAGTCGGGCAAGGCCGCGCCCGGCGGGGACGAGGCCGGGGCGGGCATCGCGGGGCGAGGGGCCAGACCACCCCTAGATCAGGGTATAGGTCCCGTGGATTTCGGGACGCAGGACACGGTGGCTTTCGGCATGCTCGCAGAGCACGTCGCCGGCCCCCAGGCCCAGCGCATGGCGGCCCTCTCCGATCCCCTGAGGGACCGCCTGCTCGGTCAGGAAACAGGCCTCGTAGCGGGCCTCGTCGCGCACCGGCTCATCGCCCACGAACAGCGCCGCAAGCCGCGACCCGCACGGATTCTCGAGCTTCACGTAGGCGCGCAGCCCCAGGGCCCGCTTCACGTAGCCGCCCATCTGCCGGAAGGGATCGGCGGCAAAGGTACGTTCCAGGTTTTGCTCCAGGAGCGCGCGCAATTCGGCGCCGGTGAGGGTGACCGCGGAGACCGGCGGGTTCATGGGGACCCAGTCGCGCAAGGCGCCGCGCGTGACCGGGCCGGGCGGGATCGGCGCCCCATAACGCCAGGCGTTGG
>DAHWGZ010000102.1 GCA_027335965.1 Acidiferrobacter sp. | reverse complement strand
TCGATCCATGACGTCGGCGCCGGCGGGCTGTCCAATGCCCTGCCGGAGATCGTGCACGGCGCGGGCCGTGGCGCCGACATCGATCTGCGCGCGATCCCCAACGGCCAGCCGCAGATGTCGCCCATGCAGGTCTGGTGCAACGAGGCCCAGGAGCGTTATGTGCTTGCGGTCCGCGAGGAGGCCTTGGCGGGCTTCATGGCCTTGTGCGAGCGCGAGCGTTGCCCGGTTGCGGTCGTCGGGCGCGTGACCGAGGAGCCGAGGCTCCGGGTGCGCGACCCGTACTTTGCCGACCGCGGGGAGCCCGATCCGGTCGATCTCCCGCTGGCGCTGTTCCTCCGTGATCCGCCGCGCATGCATCGCGAGACGCGCTCGGTGCGCCGCCCGGCGCGGGGGCTCGCCACGCGCTCGCTCGACATTCATGAGGCTATCGCCCGCGTCCTGACGCTGCCGGGGGTGGCCAGCAAGGAATTTCTGATCACGATCGGCGATCGCAGCATCTCCGGGCTCGTGTGCCGCGACCAGACGGTGGGTCCCTGGCAGGTGCCGGTGGCGGACGTCGGCGTGACGGCGACCGGCTATCATGACATCACCGGCGAGGCCCTCGCCATCGGCGAGCGCGCGCCGATCGCGGTCATCGATGCCGCGGCCTCGGCGCGCATGGCGATAGGCGAGGCGCTCACGAATCTTGCGGCGGCGCGCATCCGCCGCCTGCCTGACGTCAAGCTGTCCGCCAACTGGATGGCCAATGCCGGGGGCGAGGGCGAAGACGCCGCGCTCTACCGTGCCGTCGAGGCGGTCGGCCTGCAGTTGTGTCCGGCGCTTGGCATTGCGATACCGGTAGGCAAGGACTCGCTTTCCATGCGCGCGCGATGGACCGCGGCGGGCCGGTCGCGCGAGGTCCAGGCCCCGGTGTCTTTGGTGGTCACGGCGCTGGCGCCGGTCGTGGATGTGCGCAAGACCCTGACCCCGGCGTGCGTAAGCGACATCGACACCGATCTCTTGCTGGTGGACTTCGGCCATGGCAAGGATCGACTCGGCGGCTCGGCCCTGGCGCAGGTCTACGGAGTCGAGGGCGGGCGCCCGCCCGACGTCGAGGATCCGAGGCTCTTGAAGCTCTTTTTCGGGGTCGTGCAGGCCTTGAACGAGCTCGGGCTCCTGTTGAGTTACCACGACCGCTCCGATGGCGGCCTGTTCGTCACCCTCTGCGAGATGGCGTTCGCCGGGAAGTGCGGGCTGGACATCGATCTCACGGGCCTCGGCCTGGACCCGATCGCGGCCTTGTTCAATGAGGAGCTGGGGGCGGTCTTGCAGGTGCCGAGCGCCTCGCGCGAGGGGATTCTCGGGGCCCTGAAGAAGAAGGGCCTGCTGCGCTACACGAGGCGCATAGGGACCGTGCGCCCGGGGCGCGATATCGTCATCCGTTATTGCGGGCGCGCGCTCCTGGAGGGCGACCGCATGGCCTATGAGCGCCTGTGGGCGGAGACCTCGTTTCGCATGCAGGCCCTGCGCGACGAGCCGCAGAGCGCCGCCGAATCCTACGCCCTGCTCGCCGATCCCGCCGATCCCGGCCTTAGCGCGCATGTGCCCTTCGAGGTCGCAAGCCCGCTTGCGCCGCACCTGCTCTTGACCCGGCCGCGTGTCGCCATCCTGCGCGAGCAGGGGGTCAACGGGCAACGCGAGATGGCCGCGGGTTTCATGGCCGCGGGTTTCGAGGCCGTGGACGTGACCATGAGCGATCTCCTGGCGGGACGCGAGGAGCTGGCCCATTTCGCCGGCTTTGCGGCGTGCGGCGGGTTCTCGTTTGGCGACGTGCTCGGGGCGGGCGGCGGTTGGGCCAAGTCGATCCTGTTCCATGAGACGCTGCGCGCGCAGTTCGCGGCGTTCTTCGAGCGCCCCGAGACATTCGCCCTCGGGGTCTGCAACGGCTGCCAGATGATGGCCCATCTGCGCGCGCTGATCCCGGGGGCCGACTTATGGCCGCGCTTCGAGCGCAACCGCTCGGAGCAGTTCGAGGCGCGCACGGTGTTGGTGGAGATCCCGGACAATCCCTCGGTGCTCCTCGCGGGCATGGCCGGCGCACGCCTGCCGGTGCCCGTCGCCCATGGCGAGGGGCGGGTGGCGGTGAGCCAGGAGGCCCGCGCGCGGCTCGAGCACGACCGGCTCGTGACGGCGCGCTATGTGGATCACTATGGGCACGCAACCGAGGTCTACCCGCGCAACCCCAACGGCTCGACCGGCGGCATCACCGGCCTGACCACCCCGGATGGCCGGTTCACCGCGCTCATGCCGCATCCGGAACGCGTCATACGCACGGCGGCCAACTCCTGGCATCCGCCGGATTGGGGCGAGTATGGTCCGTGGTTCGAGATCTTCCGTAACGCCCGGCGATTCGTCGGCTAGCGGCCGGACGAGAGCAGGGTGGCGATGAGGTCCTCGCGGTCAAGGCCAAGCGCGGAGACGTCGGGCAGCGCCAGGGCCAGGGCCTCACGGTCAAAGGGTTGACCGATGAGCGCCGACAGGTCGAGGCCGAAGGCGCCGGGCATGGGCTGGAGGCTTGCCGCCGCTATCCGTTGATCGCGGATGGCGAGCGATACGGTGACAGCCCCGCCCGGTGCGGCGATCGCGCGCTGACAGAGATACAAGCCCTCGTGCACCTTGAAGAGCGGTCGCGGCCGGGTCTCCTCGCCGTCGATTGCCTCGGCGGAGCTCAGTTCATGGGCCACCTCGCGGGCCCGGGCCGTGAGGCAGGCCGGTACCGGCCGTGGCGTAAGGCCGCCCACGAGTGGCGCGAAGGCCTCGGCGAGCGCGGTCTTCACCGCCTGGGTCGGGGGCCGCGATCCGGTCTCGGCGCGGATGCAGCTCAGTCCCTCCTCGAGGGCCGTCTTCAAGGCCGGCCGCAGAGCTTCATCCGGGAGCCGCACGATGCGCTGCATGAGATCGGTGTCGAAATCGACGAGGATGCTGCCCACGAAGCAGAAATGGCCATGGATGTCCCCCGCCCCCTGCCCGCCGATCTTGCGTCCCGCCTCGGTGACAATATCATTGATGGGACGCAGCCTCGTGGCGACGCCAAAACGGCGGTAGACCGCGATCGGGGCCTGCGAGAGGTGGCGGTAGGCCTCATCGACGCGGTTCGGCACGAGCGCGTGGGGCCGTTTCAGGACCAGCGTGTAGAAGATCTGGCCCGGGCCCAGGAGCACCATGCCCCCGCCCGTCTCGCGGCGCATGACCGGGATGCCGTGATCCCGGCAATAGTCCCGGTCGACGGTGGTGGCGGCGTCATCGAAGGTCCCGAGGCTCACGAACGAACGGGCCGGCTCGATCAGGACCAATCCCTCCGCGCCCAGGCGCGCGAGGGCATGGAAATAGGCGATGGGCAATAGGCCGCTGTTGTCGGAGGGCTCGAAGAGCTGCACGGGGTTTCCTGGGGCGCCTGACGCGAAACGCGTCTATTCTAACAGGAGAGGGCGAGGATGGATCAGGATCTGAAGGCGGTTCACAAGGCCCCACTTTTTTCCGGGCTGTTCCCGGAGGAGCTCGAGCGCCTGTTGGCCCATGCCCGGCGGCGCTCCCTCAAGGCCCATGAGGCGCTGTTTGCCGAGGGCGACAAGGCCGATGCCTTTTATTTCATCGTGGAAGGCTCCGTGCGGCTCTATCGCCTGTCGCCGCAGGGCGATGAGAAGGTGATCGAGATCCTCATGGCCGGCCAGACCTTCGGCGAGGCCGTGGTGTTCTTGGGCGGCCATTACCCGGTCTACGCCGCCGCCCTTTCGGATGCCACGCTCGTGGAGATACCGACCAACGACTTCGTGCGCGTCCTGAAGGCCAACGGCGAGATCGCGTTGCGCATGCTGGCTGGCATCAGCATGCGTCTCCATCAGCTCATCAATGACGTCCAGGCCTTGACGCTCGAGACCGCGGGCCAGCGCGTGGCGGGCTATCTGCTCGACCAGTGTCCGGCCGACGCCCGCGCCGCCGATATCCATATCCAGGTCCACAAGAACGTCGTGGCCTCGCGGCTTGGCGTCAAGCCCGAGACCTTCTCGCGCGTGCTCGCGACCTTGCGGGATCTCGGGCTCATCACGGTCGCGGGCAACGACATCCATATCGCCGATCGCGCGCGGCTCGCGCGGTGGCGCGACCAGGCCGGGCCGGGCAGCGGGTCTTGATGGCCGTCAAGGTCCCCGAAGCCCTTCGATCCTTAGACTCGGGTCAAGGAGTGCAGGGGCATGACGGAATACCGCGGATGTGAGTTGCCGGACGATCTGTTCTACGATCTCGACTATGTGTGGGCGCGCCCCGATGACGACGGGCTCATCGTCCTTGGCATCACCGATGCCGCGCAGACCATGGCCGGGCGCGTCCAGAAGATCCGCATCAAGAAGGTCGGCACGCATCTGAACAAGGGGCGCCACGTGGCCACTCTCGAAAGCGGTAAATGGGCGGGCGGCGTGCCGTGTCCCTTCGAGGGCACCGTGGAGGCGGTCAATGCCGCGGTCCTGGAGACCCCGCATCTCGTCAACATCGGGCCCTACACCGATGCCTGGCTTGCCAAGCTGCGGCCGGTGGTGCCGGCGGATGCCTTTACGGATCTCGTGACCGGGCCCCGGGCGATGGCGGCCTTGCGGGCGTGGCTCGATCGTTACGATGTCCAGTGCATGCGCTGCGCCGAGCCTTGAGGGCGCGCGGCCGTCGTCCGTGTCTGCGGGCTGTCGCCGAATAGGGGGTGAATCATGCGTATCGGTGAGAAGGGTGAGCGCGGCGGCCCGGGTTTCGACGATCCCTTGGGATTGTTGGCCGCCTGTCATGAGCGTATCGAGGGCCACTGCGCGACGCTCGTGCGCCTTGCCGCCCACGTGCGCGTCCACGGCGGCGATCGCGAGGCGCAAGTGGCGGCCGGGCGCGTGCACCATTATTTCGCGCAGGCCGGGCGCTGGCATCACGAGGACGAGGAACGCGATCTGGCGCCGCTTCTTGCGCCTCACGGCGATCCGGCCCTGACGGCGCTCATGGCGCGCCTCATGACCGAGCACCGCGCCCTGGAGCAGGCCTACGCGCCGCTCGAGCCTGTGCTGCGCGCGCTGCCGGCGGCCCCCGGCGATGTGCCGATCGAGCCCTACGTGAGCCTCATGCGCGCGCACATGGAAGCCGAGAACAGCAGGCTTCTGCCGCGCGCCCGCGCGGTGCTCGGGCCCTCCGAGATCGCAGCCCTCGGGCGCGCCATGGCCGCCCGCCGCGGCGTCACGATGTAAGGGCCGCGAGCGTCGGCGCCGGGTCCTCCACCAGTGCCGTGACCGCCGGGTAGAACTCCTGCTCCTCCTTTTCGTCGTGGTGGTGGAGGATCTGGCCTGCGGTGTCGATGAGCGGTACGCCCTCGTCGCCGTCGCCTTCATCCAGGGCCTCGGCGATCTCCTCGAAGAACCCGCGCAGGTCGCGATGCCCCTTGCGCAGGATGGAGGTCAGCGCGTTGTCCTTGCCATGGCGCGCCTCGTAGGCGGGAAACAGCCACGTCTCCTCGGCCTTCATGTGGCGTTCGATGGCATCGCGGAACCCCTGAAACATTGCGCGCGCGCGCACGAAATCGCCGTCCCCGGTCGCCTGTCGCGCCTCTTCGAAGGCGAGGTCGAGCGTGCGATGATGACGCGTGAAGCCATCGATGAGCGGGCTGTTCATGGAGGGGCCTCCTGGGGCGCGCCGTGGCAGATGCCATCATTACCCTCCGATCCTGGCCCTTCATCCTTGATGGCAGTCAAGGAGCGCCGGGGCTCGCGGCTCGTAGAGTGGCGTCAAGGGATTTATGCGGAGGTGGAAGATGGAGGTACGGTTGCTGGTATCGAAGTGGTGCCCGGCATGCCCACAGGCCGAACAGGTGTGGAGCGAGGTGGCGCGCCGCGAGCCGATCGATTATCAGGCCCTCGACATCGCCGAGCCGGCCGGCCGGGCGCTGGTCGCGAACCTCAGGGTACGGACCGTGCCGGCGCTGGTCGTGGATGGCAAGCTTGCCGCCGTGGGTCTCCAGTCCCTGGGAGATGCCCTGAAGATCGCGCAGCAGGCCGCATGAAGGCCGGGGGTCCTCCGGCGATCACCATCCGGCGCGTCTACGAACCGCCGGGGTCCGGCGAGGTCCCGCGGTGGCTTGTGGATCGTATCTGGCCGCGTGGGCTCACCAAGGCCGCCGCGGG
>DAHWGZ010000101.1 GCA_027335965.1 Acidiferrobacter sp. | reverse complement strand
CACGGGATTGCTCTGCCAGGTGCCGGCGGCGCTCAATACGCCCTCCGCCGACAGCGTCCCGAGCGGCCCGGCGGAAAAGTTGATGGCCTTGGGCGGGTTCAGGGTGGCATGGGCATGGGGGGCGGCAAGGCCAAGCCCGCACAGTGCAACCGGTACCGCCAATAGTGCTTTACGCATGATGTCCTTCCTCGTTGTCGAACTTTGTAATTGGCAAGGCGCCCTGTTTGGCGAGTGCCTCATCCGTTGACCCCTGATTTGCCGAGGCGCCTCTTTATGGCGTCTCGCCCCCGGGGCGCTCCCGCCGGGACGCCAACCGCCGGGGGTTCCTGGGCTCCCTCCCCGAACGGCGGCGCGTCGCGGCGGGACGCGAAAGATGCCGCCCGCCCTGGTTTAAGCGAGCCCCCGCGGCGAGTACGGATCTTACTAGGTGATGCACACTGCCGTGTGCGCCTCGTGCAATAATCGTTCCGACAACGCCTTGCCGCGGGCGAGTGGGGCGTGAGTCGCGACCACGAGCCTGTTTTGAGGGCCGGCCTTCCCCGCGATGGGCCGCGCGCCGCTCCAGAAAGGGGCGCGATGGCGCGAGAGGCGCCTTGGGCATGCATCGTCGGCGCCCGTGAACCCTTGGGGTTGAGGCGTCGTGGGGGTGGGTTGCGTGGGCATTTCTGGTGCACGGATGGATGATCCTGCCCACAAAGCGGGCGCTGGCCTCGAGGCTCGAGCATAGGCCTGCGCCTGGGGCATGGGTCTCCGGCCCGCGGGTCTACCGCGCGCTGTCGCTTGGGCGGATCAGGGGGCTGCCTCGAGGCCCATGGGGCGCGGGCGCCGTCGGGAATGGCGTCTTCGCCGATTGTTGATTGAGGGGGTGCCCGCTTGCGAGAAGCCGTCGATCGCCGAGCCGCGCGAGGAACGATGGATATGCGAAACCGCCGATGGCGGATGGGATGCCTCGCTGGTCTTGCGCCTTGCCCGCCTAAGGCCCACGAGCCGCTTGAGCTTCGGGCTCTACGGGACCATCGGCAAGAACCCCATCTTGACCAACGCCGCGGTCGAGACCGCGCGTATCTATCACGACTTCGACGGGGCCTATACGCTGGGCGCCGCCCCCTTCAAGGGGCGGTTCGATCTCGGTCATCAGACTGCCGGGGTGGCCAACGGCGGCGCCATGTGGCATGGCGGCCCGCTGCTCGCCAATACCCGTTTCACGCCGCGCGTGGGCGCCACGCTGCGCCACGACTATCTGAAGACAAAAAGAACGGCGGCCACGTCGTCAAGCTCGAGTACCGCTACGGTCGCGCCAATGGCGCTGTTCCAAGATAGGTCCCCGGGGGCTACGGGAAGGGCGACAACCTGCCGGCCGCGGATCGTGCATTCGTTCCAGGAGGCGAGGGGCGGGCGGGGCGCGTAGCGCCCGCGGCGCGGTCATTTTGCGGCGTGCCCCCTTCAGGGTGGGCCGGCCCCTCGCGGGGCGGCTCGCCCTTTTTCCTTGGGCCCATGGGGGCCTGGCTCGCATCAATGAATCCGCGGGGGGCGCCCGCCGCGCTCGGAGAAGGTGGCGTAGGCGAAGTAGCCAAGCGGTATCACAAACAGCGTAAGCACGGTCGACGCCAGCGTCCCGAAGATGAGCGAGATGGCAAGCCCCCCGAACACCGGGTCCATCACCATGATGGCGGTACCGAGCATGATGGCGAGCGCGGTCAGCATGATGGGCCGCAGGCGTACCGTCCCGGCCTGCACGACGGCCTCGGTGAGCGGGTGCCCGGCGCGGCGGTAATCGAGGATGAAGTCGATCAAAAGCAGCGAGTTGCGCACCACGATGCCGGCGAGCGCTATGACCCCGATCATGGAGGTGGCGGTGAAGTACTGGCCGAGGGCGGCGTGTCCCGGGAATACCCCGATGATGGTGAGCGGGATCGAGCCCATGACGATGATCGGGATCGCGAATGACCGGTAGTAGCCCACCAGAATGACGTAGATGAGCAGGATCGCCACGCCGAAGGCCGATCCCAGATCGCGAAACACGTTCAAGGTCAGACGCATCTCGCCGCTCCAGCGCAACCCATAATGCAGGCTGCTCGGGTCCTTCATGAAATCCTGGGTCAGATGCACCCCATCCACGGCGTGATGTTTCAGGTATTGCCACATATGCAACACCGGATACACGGGGCTGCCCATGCTCATCCCGGCGGTCACGTATTCGACGTCGCGGCCGTCCTTCTGGTAGATGGGCTCGGGCGCCGGGCGCTTGATGACGCGCACGAGGGCCGATAGCGGAATCTCGCGACCCTCGGGGTTGGACACGAACAGTTTGCCGAGGTCGCTTGGGCCCACGTGATCGGCGATCGGTACCCGGAACCGGATCGGAATGGGCTCCTTGGCGTGCGCGATATGCACGGTCCCGTCGCTGATGCCGGACAGGAAGCCCTTCAGGGTTTGGGCCACCTGCGCGGCGCTCACCCCATGAAGGGCCGCCTCCCGGCGATTGACCTTGATGATGTATTGCATCGAGGGGTGAGGGACGGTGCTGTCGATCCCCGCGAGGTGGGGGGTATGGGCAAAAAGACCGTAACGCAGGTCGTTGGCGATCACCCGCACCTTGCGATAGCTCGGCCCGAAGACCTCGGCCATGATCGTTGCCCGCACCGGGGGGCCGGGCGGGTGTTGCACGATCTTGATCATGGCCCCGGTGCGCGCGATAAGGCGGTCGACCGCGGGTCGCAGGGATCGCACGATGGCAATCGACGACACCGGTCGCTCGCTCTTGCGCACGAGATGTACCTGAACCTCGCCCACGGTCGGGCCTTTTTTCAGGGTCTCGCCGCGCAAAAGGCCGCTGAAGTTGATGGCCCCCATGGCGCCCGCCGACAGGTCGTAGGTCGTGACGTAGCGGTTTGCGCGCACGATGTTCCCGAGCGCCGTGATCACGCGGTTGGTATCCTCGAGGGTGCTCCCCGCGCGCGTGCGTACCGTGATGTCGAAGCCGTTATTGTTGTTGCGCGGCAGCATCTTGAAATTCACCATCCGCAAGACCGGCATGGCCAGCACGCCCGCGAATAGCAGGATGATGGCAAACAGAAACCCGCGCCGCGCCCATGGCCGCGACAACAGGGTGCGCATGGCGCGCGCGTAGCCCTTCTGTAAAAGGCCGGGGCCATCGTGCTTCGCGCCGCCGCCGTGGCCCTTCAGCCACATGCGCGCCGCCCACGGCGCCACGGTGTAGGCGATGAACAGCGAGGTGATCATGGCGATCGGCACGTTCTTTGGGATCGGCGCCATGTACGGCCCCATCATGCCGGTCACGTAAAGCATGGGCAGAAATGCGACGATGACCGAGAGCGTCGCGAGGTTGGTGGGGCGGCCGATCTCATTGACCGCGAGTACCGCCTCGCGCGCGCGGTCGACGCCGGCGCGCGCATAGTGGCGGAATATGTTTTCTATGACGACGATGGAATCGTCCACGAGCAGGCCGAGCGACAGGATCAGCGCAAACAACGTGATGCGGTTGATCGTCTGGCCGCCCACGTCATCCACCGCCAGCGTCACAAACAAAATCAACGGGATCGTGATCGTGACGATCGCGGCCGCGCGCCAGCCCAGAAACACGACGAGCAGGATAACGACCGTCGCCACCGCGATGAACAGGTGCTCGATGAGGGTGTTGACGGCGCTGTTGGCGCGCTGGCCGTCGTTACGCGTGACGTTGACGTGCACGCCGGCGGGGATGACCGGGCCCTGCAGCGCGCGAAGCTTATGCAGCACGGCGTCGGCGACCGCCACGGCGTTGGTGCCGGCGCGCTTGGCGATCGCGATCGTCACCTCCGGCACCTCAAGGTTGCGCGGGCGCTGGTGGGAGTAGGCGGGCCCGAAACCGATCTCGTGCACGGTCTTGATGCGCCCGGCGCCATCGGTCACGGTGGCCACATCGTGCAAGTAGACCGGGCGGTGGT
Source organism: Acidiferrobacter sp. (assembly GCA_027335965.1). The sequence continues at coordinate 2,300 of DAHWGZ010000101.1, read as the reverse complement.
TGTAGAGGCTTACCACGACCCGCCCGACATCGCGGGCCGAGCGCAGCATGGTGCCCGCGTGGATGGTGGCGCGTCGATTGTGGTTGGTGAAGTGTCCGGAGGGTATCTCGACGTTGGTCGCCTGCACCACCCTGCGGACGTCATCGAGCGTCACGTTGTAGTGACGCATGAGGCGTGGGTGCAAGACCACGTTGATCTTGCGCCGCTGGCCGCCGATCAGGTAGGCGCGCGAGGTGCCGGGCACGCGCCGCAGATGATGCAGGACGTTGGTTGCGATCGCCCGCAGCCGCACGCCGCTCATGGCGGCGCTCGACAGCGATATGGTGACGATCGGGACCTGGTTGACGTCGAGCGGCTGGATCACCGGCTGCTCGGTCCCCGGCGGCATGCGGCTCATGTTGCTCATGATCTTGTTGTAGAGCCGCACGAGCGAGGCAACGCGGTTTTCACCCACCTGGAATTTCACCGTGACCACGCCCATGGAGTTCAACGCGAGACCATAGGTGTGGTGGATGCCGCGCATGCCGCGCAGTATCGCCTGCAAGGGGTCGACGACCAGATTCTTGATTTCGCGAGGACTGGCGCCGGGCTTTGTGACGATGATGTTGGCGGCCGGCACCACGATCTGCGGATTTTCGGTCCGCGGCGTCGTGCGTAGCGCGATGATCCCGGCCAGGATGGCCACGACCACGATCAGTATGGTGATCTTGCTGTCGATGAAATAGCGCGTGAGCCGTCCGGCGATGTTCAGCGGCTCGTCCGGCTGCGGGTCAACGGCTGCCATGTTGTCCTCTTCTCGTGGTGGTCGGCGGATGGATCGGACTTCCGTCATAGACGCCGCGGAACGGGGGCAGGACCAAGGTCTCGTCGCCACGAAGGCCGCTCAAGACCTGCGCCACGCGCGGGCCGGTCGCGCCGATCTTGATCAGGCGAAACCGCGCGCGTCCGCGAGGGCTCAATACGAAGACGCCGGGCAGGCCCCCCTGGTGGATGATGGCGTCCTTGGGGATCACGACATCGCCATGGGCATCGAGGTCCGCGGGGATACGCAGGCGCAGGGTGGCGCGCGTCACGGGCGGACGCGCGGCCGGAGGCGCGGGCGGTGGCGGCTTATGCGCGCAGGCGGCGATGAGCAGCATCGCGGCAAGCGGCCAGGATCGCGCGCCCCTCATGAGGCAATCCCAAGCGATGCCAGCGTTTGGCGCGACAGGCTGCCGCACGCCGCCGCCAGCGCCGCGCGATTCGCGGCCAAGCCATAGAGGGCCGCAAGACGCGCCTCCCGGGCCTGCACGAGACCATGTTCGGCGTTCAGGAGAGAGAGGAGGATGGTGCGTCCCTCGCCGTAGCGGACCTGGGTCACGGCCACCGCCTGCCGGGCCCGGACGACATTGGCGCTCGCTATCCGATACTGGCTCATGGCGGTGCGCATGTCATCGAAGGCGCGCGCCACATGGTTGCGGATGCGCGCGCGAAGCCCCGCGAGCCTGGCCTCGAGCTCGGCGGCCCGTTGCCGAAGGACATCCGCCCGGTCCCGGTTGCGATTCCCGTCGTAGAGCGATTTGCTGATCACGGCCCCAACGGTCCAGGCGTTGTGGCGCAGGTTCGGGATCTCGCTGAACCATTGCGACTGCGCGGTGAGCCGCACCTGAAACGACGATCGATCGCGCGCGGCCCGGGCCCTGGCGCGCATGGCGTCGATCTCGGCGCGCAGGGACTGGATGTCGGGCCGCTCGCTCAGGGCCTCGCGGTAAAAGGCCGCGAGGCCCTGATGGGGCATGGGCACCACCCGCAGCGGCGCGCGGGGCACGGTGATGCTAAGCCCCGCCGGCGCGCCCATCGCCGTTGCCAGATTGTTCATGGCGATGCGCACATTGCCGCGGGCCTCGGCCAGCATCCCTTCGTTGGCGCCGAGATTGACGTCGGCGCTCAGGGCGTCGGAACGCACGATACGCCCGTGCGCGTACAGGTAATGGGCGGTGCGCGCGTGGCGGCGCGCCGCGGCCACCGCCTTGCGCGCGACCACGAGGGCCTCGCGCGCCACCAGCACCCCCTCGTAGGACTGTATCACCTGGGCCATGAGGGATTGGCGGATGCGGCGCGCGGCGCCTTGCGCCGCCTTGCGTCCATAGCGTCCGGCGCGGAGCGCCTCGTGGATCGCGCCGCCCGTGTAAAGCGGCAAGGACAGCGACAGGGTCGCGGTGCCGAGTTTCGTGATGCCGGGGTGGTTTAGGGTGTTGGGCGTGAACGCCGCGGCGCTCACCTGGCGGCGCTCGAGTTCCGCCGACAAGGCCTCCAGCGGA
>DAHWGZ010000100.1:253-6264 GCA_027335965.1 Acidiferrobacter sp. | reverse complement strand
CGGCGGCGGGAACATCTTTCGTGGCGTGTCGAGTTCGGCGCGCGACATGGATCGGGCGCAGGCGGACCTCATGGGCATGCTCGCCACGGTCATGAACGCGCTGGCGCTGGTCGAGGCGCTGCGCGCGCGCGGGGTGACCGCTCATGTGCAGTCGGCGCTCGCCGTCGGGACCGCGGTACCGCCGTTTGACAGGCGCCGCGCCTTGGAGTGCCTGGAGCGGGGCGAGGTCGTGGTATTCGCGGCCGGGACCGGCAACCCGTTCTTCACCACCGATACCGCGGCAAGCCTGCGGGCTCTGGAAGTGGGCGCCGAGATCATGCTGAAGGCCACCAAGGTCGACGGCGTATATTCCGCGGACCCCAAGCGCGATCCGAACGCCGTGCGCTACCGGCGCCTCGGGTATGACGACGTGCTGCAGCGCCGTCTCGGGGTGATGGATGCCACGGCGATCGCGCTGTTGCGGGAGTTTCGCGTGCCCCTGCGTGTTTTTGACATGAGCTCGCCCGGGGCCCTGGCGCGCATCCTCGCCGGCGCCGATGAAGGGACTTTAGTCGAAGAAGGAGCGGCATGTGAGTGATGATCTGAAGAAAGACGTCCAGGCGCGCATGGCCAAGTCGGTCGACGCCTTGAAGGCTGAGCTCGGTCGCATTCGCACGGGGCGCGCCAATACCGCGCTTTTGGACCATGTCATGGTCGACTACTACGGGACCAAGACCGCGTTGCCGAAGGTCGCCAACGTCACCGTGGCCGATGCCCGCAATCTGGTCGTCAGTCCCTGGGAGAAGGGCGTCGTGGCGGCGATCGAGCGCGCCATCATGGAGTCCGGGCTGGGCTTTAACCCGGTGACGTCCGGCACGACCATCCGCATTCCCATGCCGCCTTTGACCGAAGAGCGGCGCCGGGACCTTGGCAAGGTGGCGCGCAGCGAGGGCGAGAATGCCAAGATCGCGGTGCGCAACATCCGTCGCGATACGAATAATCATTTGAAGGATCAGGTCAAGAAGAAGCTGCTCCCGGAAGACGAGGAGAAGCGTCTGGTCGAGGCCGTGCAAAAGGCCACGGACCAGTTCATCGCCGAAATCGACAAGCTGGTCGCCGCGAAGGAACGCGACATCCTGGAGATCTAACCCCAGGCGCCCCAGTGCGCCTATACTCGTGCTATGAAAACGACGGATCAAAGCGCCATCACAGGAGGTCTGCCCGCCCATGTTGCGGTGATCATGGACGGCAACGGCCGCTGGGCCAAGGCCCGCGGGCAGGCTCGCATCCAGGGGCACCGCAAGGGTGTGGAGACGGTCCGTGATCTGGTCGCGGCGTGCGCCGAGAAAGGCATCAAGGCGCTCACCCTGTTTGCCTTCAGCAGCGAGAACTGGCGCCGTCCGCGGCTCGAGGTGCGGCTGTTGCGCCAGCTGTTTCTGCTGGCGCTGGAGCGCGAGATTGTAAAGCTCCATGACAACGACATCCAGTTCCGTGCCATCGGCGACATCGCCGCCTTCGGGCCCGATATCGTGCAGCGCGTGCGCGATGCCGAGGCCTTGACCGCCGACAATGGCCGCTTGCGTCTCACCATCGCCGCGAACTATGGCGGCCGCTGGGATATCGCGCAGGCCTGCGCGCGCGTCGCCGAGGAGGTGCGCGCCGGCCGGCTTTTGCCGAGCGACATCGCCCCCGAGACCCTGGAGCCCCATCTCAGCATGGCCGGCATCCCGGAGCCCGATCTCTTCATCCGCACCGGCGGTGAACAGCGCATCAGCAATTTTCTGCTCTGGCAGCTTGCCTACGCGGAGCTCTATTTCACGCCCGTGCTATGGCCCGACTTCGATCGCAAGCAGTTCGATCTGGCCCTGGAGTCCTTCGTCGGGCGCCAGCGGCGGTTCGGGCGCACGGGTGACCAGGTCGAGGCGGCGTGGCGTGCTTAAGGAGCGGCTGCTGACGGCGCTTCTCGCGGGCGCCGTGGTGCTCGCCGGTCTATGGTTTCTGAACACCATCGGGGTCGGGATATTGTTGGGCGCGGTCACGCTCCTTGCCGCCTTCGAGTGGTCGGGGCTCGCGACGCGGCGGCCGGCGGCGCGGTATGCGTTTCCCGCGCTCGCCGCGCTTTTGGGGCTGGCGAGCCTGCTGTTGCCGCTTTCGGCGGTGATGGCGGCGGCAATCCTCTGGTGGGTGTGGGCCGCCTGCGAGGTATTCGTGTTTCGCGACCGGGCGAGCCCGGTGTGGCGCCATGCGCCGGCCAAGTACCTGTCGGGCCTTCTGATATTGGTGCCGGCGTGGCGCGGGTGTCTGGCGCTGAAGGCCCAGGATCCCTTGCGCCCGGCGCTTTTGATCTGGCTTTTGGCCATGGTGTGGACCGCCGACAGCGCCGCCTATTTCGCGGGGCGCGCCTTGGGGCGTCGTCGCCTGGCCCCGCTGGTCAGCCCCGGCAAGACCGTGGAGGGCGCGCTGGCCGGGGTCGCGGGGGCGGCGATCGTCGGGGGTGTCGGCGCCTCGTGGCTTGGGGTCGCGGGGCTCGGCGCCGGCGGCGGCGCGCTGTTGGGCGCGGCGGTCGCCATGGCCTCGATCGTGGGGGATTTGTTGGAAAGCAAGGCCAAGCGTCTGGCCGCCGTCAAGGACTCGGGTCACTTGTTGCCGGGTCATGGCGGTATCCTGGATCGCATCGATGCCTTGACGGCGGCGGTGCCGTTATTCGTGTGGACCATGCGCTACCTGGGGGTTCGATGAGGCAGGAAGGGCGTCCGGGGCGTGAAGCCGTCCAAGGGCTTGCGGTATTGGGGGCCACCGGCTCCATAGGGGTCAGCACCTTGAAGGTGGTGGAGCTCCACCCGGAGCGTTTCCGGGTGGTGGCCTTGAGCGCCTACGAGCGCGCCGAGGAGCTGCGCGCGCTGTGCCAGGAATGGCGCCCGGCACTGGCCGCCATTCATGCCCCGGAGGCGGCGCAACGGCTTGCGCAGTCGCTTGGCGACGGCGGCACGGAGGTGCTCGCGGGACCCGCGGCGCTCGAACGCATCGTCTGCGACCCGCGCGTGACCACGGTCGTGTGCGGCATCGTCGGCGCCGCCGGGCTCAAGTCGGCGTGGGCGGCGGTGGCCGCCGGCAAGCGCGTCTTGTTTGCCAACAAGGAGCCGCTCGTGATGTCGGGCCATCTGCTGATGGCCCTGGCGCGCAAAAGCGGCGCGCAGCTCCTGCCGCTCGACAGCGAGCATAATGCGGTCTTCCAGTGCTTGCCCCAGCCGCGCGCGGAATTGCTCAGGTCTGGCGTGCGACGCATCGTGCTCACCTGTTCGGGTGGCCCGTTCCGCAATACCCCGGCAAGCGAGTTCGCGACCATCACCCCCGAGCAGGCCTGCGCGCATCCGCGCTGGAGCATGGGCCGCAAGATCTCGGTGGATTCGGCCACCCTGATGAACAAGGGCCTGGAGTTGATCGAGGCCTGTCGGCTGTTCGAGGCGTCGCCCGACCAGGTGGACGTCGTGATCCACCCGCAAAGCATCATCCATTCATTGGTCGAGTACGTCGACGGGTCCACGCTCGCGCAGCTCGGCAACCCCGACATGCGCACCCCCATCGCCCACGCCTTGGCGTTTCCCGACCGCATCGAGGCCGGGGTGGCGCGCCTCGATCTGGCGGCCGTGGGACGATTGGATTTCGAGGTGCCAGACGAGGTCCGTTTCCCGTGTCTTAGGCTCGCGCGCGCGGCGGCGGTGGCCGGCGCCAGCGCCCCCACGGTATTGAATGCCGCCAACGAGATCGCGGTGGAGTCTTTTCTTGCCCGCGAGTTGCCGTTTGCCGCCATCCCGCATGTCATCGAGTCGGTCCTGGAGGCGCGGCCGGTGGTGCCGGCGGAGAGCATCGAGGCGATACTGGAAGAGGATCGGATGGCGCGTGAGTGCGCCCGTCAGGTCATCGATGGCCATCGCGGCAAGGGGGTCGCGGCGTGTTGACGGAGATCGGCTACAGCCTGCTCGGCTTCGTGCTCGCGATCGGCATCCTGATCGTGGTGCACGAGTTTGGGCACTACATCGTGGCGCGCAGTCTCGGGGTCAAGGTGCTGCGGTTTTCCGTGGGGTTCGGGAAACCGCTCATCCTGCGTCGCGCCGGGGCCGACGCCACCGAGTATGTGCTGGCGGCGGTGCCGCTCGGCGGTTATGTGAAGATGCTCGACGAGAACGAGGGCGATGTCGCCCCGGCCGAGCGCCACCGGGCGTTCAATCGTCAAGCCCTCTGGAAACGCACGGCCATCGTGCTGGCCGGGCCCGGATTCAATTTCCTGTTCGCGATCCTGGCCTACTGGGTGGTGTTCATGACCGGCGTGCCCGGTCTGAAGCCCGTCATCGGCAAGGTCGCGGCGCATTCGCCGGCGCAGGCCGCCGGCCTGCGTGCCGGAGATCTGATCACGCGCATCAATGGCCGGCCGGTGCAGAGCCTCGGACAGGACCGGCTCTACCTCTTTCAGAAAGCCCTGGAGCATGCCAAGGTGCGCGTGCAGGTGCTGACCAAGAGCGGCCACAAACGCGTCCTGATCCTTGATCTGCGCCATGTCCATGCGCGCACCTTAAGCAAGGGGCACTTGGGCGAGGTGCTCGGGATCAGCGGCTGGCAGCCGCCTCTCGTGCCGCGCATCGCGGAAGTCGAGGCGCACACGCCGGCGGCCCGTGGCGGACTTCGGGTGGGCGATCTCATTACCCGCATAGGCCGGCAGGCCATCAGCAATTGGACGCAGGTCGCGCGCATCGTGCGCGCCCATCCCTTGCAGCCCTTGCATTTTGATGTCCGCCATCATGGGCGGACGCGACAATTGATCATCACGCCAAAAGCCGTTAAGGTGGGAGCCCGGCGCATGGGCCAGATTGGTGCGGGCATCCGTGTTCCCGCGTTACCGTCGAACCTGCGTGTCGTAGTGCGGTTCGGGCCACTGGCGGCGCTCGGGGCGGCCCTGAAGGATACATGGCTCATGAGCCGCCTGACGGTCGAGATGCTCGGCAAGATGTTGATGCTCGAGGTCTCGCCAAAGAGCATCAGCGGTCCCATCACGATCGCGCAGTACGCCGGTTATTCGGTGCAGGTGGGATTCACCAGTTTCCTGATGTTTCTCGGGGTCGTCAGCATCAGTCTCGGAGTTTTGAATCTGATGCCGGTGCCGATCCTCGATGGGGGCCACGTGTTGTTCTATCTGCTTGAGTGGGTCAAGGGAGGACCCATCTCGGAGCAGGCGATCGGGTGGGGACAACGGGTCGGCATGACCTTGCTGTTGGGTCTCATGGTGCTCGCCTTCTATAACGACATTACACGCATTCTGGGATAAGTAGCGAGGCGGGCTTCAAGCAATGAAAAAATGGTTGACGGCGCTCTGTTTGGCGGGCGCGCTCATGGGAACGGCCCAGGCCGCCCCCTTCGTGATCTCTCATATCAAAGTCACGGGCCTAAAGCGCATTTCACGCGCCACGGTCATGACTTATCTTCCGTTACGGGTCGGTGAGACCCTCACCGGGGCGCGCGCCGAGCGCGCCATCCAGGCACTTTTTAAGACCGGATTCTTCCGCGATGTGAAGTTGATGGAGCAGGGCCATACGCTGATCGTGGCGGTGAGCGAGCGCCCGGCGATCGCGCGCATCACGATCAAGGGCACGCATGTCATAAAGCCCAAGAAGCTCCTGAAGTCGCTCGCGGCCATGGGGTTTGCCAAGGGGCGTGTGTTCAATCGCGCGCTCTTGCATGAGACCAAGCAGGCGTTGAGGCGTCAGTACTTCAATCGCGGCTATTACGCGGCGCGCGTGGTCACGACCGTAAAGCCCTTGCCGCGCGACCGGGTCGCGGTGGGCATCACCGTGACCGAGGGCAAGATTGCGCGGATCAAGCAGATCACCATCGTCGGCAACCATCGCTACAAGGAAAGTCGGCTCCTTGGCCGCTTCAAGCTTGGCTCGCCGAATCTTTTCAGCTTCTTCACCGGCAACGACCGCTATTCGCGTCAAAAGCTCGAGGCCGATCTCGAGAATCTGCAGAATTTCTATCTG
>DAHWGZ010000100.1:0-243 GCA_027335965.1 Acidiferrobacter sp. | reverse complement strand
GCCCGACAAGGACTGGATCTACGTGACCGAGAACGTGCGCGAGGGCCACGTCTACCGGATATCGCATTATCGCTTCGCGGGACATGAGGTCCTGGCGCCCGCGACGCTTACGCGCCTCATGCGCTTAAAGCCCGGTCAGGTCTTTTCGCGCGAGCGCATCACCAAGGGCACGCGTCGCATCATAGGGAAGCTCGGCAATCGCGGTTACGCCTTCGCCAACGTGCGCGTCGTGCCGGCGGTGGA